>JAJRAX010000197.1 GCA_028679775.1 Methanothrix sp.
CTTTCGGTCTGCCAATGCCTGATTATAGAGATACCTGCAAGTATCCGGAGTCAAGTCTAACGAAGCTTCTTGTTGCTTGTTAGGGTACATCCTGAACTTGTAGGCAGTCTTCATCCCCATCCATACTCCATCAAAATATTTATGGACCCATAACTAGATATCTATTTCGATTCAAGTTCGATAGCAGTAGGTACGGCATTCATCCCGCCCCCTGAAGGGAGCGGGTCTTCTGCCTGCTTTTCTATAAAAATAGACGAACAACCATCGACAAAAACTCAAATAAAAAGATTAAGCCTCGGACGGGATTCGAACCCGCGACCTCGTCCTTACCAAGGACGCGCTATACCGGGCTAAGCTATCGAGGCAACAACAGCCCCGTTGTGCTCACCATTCAAGAACCTTTCGGTAGGAACTGGATGAGAAGCCGCCTGAGAGACAACACTAGCAAAGGCGCAAAAAAAGGAAAACATGCAGCTACCTGTCGTGTTGTTTAGCATATTCATAAACGTCTTCAGTGCTCTTGGCAATGCGATCCCAGGAAAACTCGCTATCAATCCTGCTGCAACCCGCACGCGCAAGCCTTGTCATCTCCTCGGGATTGGACAGCAGCCGGTTTATGCACCAGGCGATTGACTCAGGCTGAACATAGGCCAGGAGGCCGTCCTCGAAGTTCTTGATGATGCTCACCGCTTCCGTCGCCACAACCGGTTTACAGGCGTCCCAGGCCTCCAAGACCACCACACCGAAGGGCTCGTTTCTGCTGGGAACGCACATGAGATCACAGGCATTGACCAGCTCTGACTTCTCGGTGCTGGAGGTGTACCCGAGGAATCGGCAGGCTTCCGCCACACCAAGCTCGCGAGCCCGGCGTTCGCAGTCCGACCTCATGCCCCCTTCTCCCATGAAGATGAAACGGGCATCTGAACGATTTCGAAGGATTCGAGGCACAGCCTCCACCAGCAGGTCAGGGCCCTTCTGGATGCTCATCCTGCCACAGAAAAGAACCAGAGGAGCCATCGGATGAATGCCATACTTCTCCTTGACCCGTCCCGCGTCCAGACCGCGCCTCATCTTTCCCCCGATGATGCCGTTGGGAATTACTCTGATCTTGTCCTCAGGCAGGCTGAAGATCCACATCAGCTCGTCGTGCATGCGCCTGGTGGTCACAATCACCATAGAGGCCTCATAGCAGCCCCACCACTCCCGATGAGAGATCTCTTGAGATATGCCGTAGCCGAAGTTATTTCCATTCCGGCCCCACTCAGTGCTGTGCATGGTGAGAAAGAATGGCAGGCCATAGTCCTGCTTGATTCTGACCAGGGCAGGCACAGGATGCCAGTCATGGCCATGCACAACATCGAACTTTCCGAACAGCTTTTGCACAGCGTCAAAGCGATCGCAAAGGGCATCGCACATCCGGTTCATCTGAGCCAGGATGTCACCTGAGCAGTCTACGTCTACCCTCTGGTAATGGACGCCGTTTATCTTATCATAAGAATCAAATTCGCCTCTGCGCGTAAATACATGAACCTCATGGCCCCTTCTGGCCAGCGCTTCAGAGATCTCTGAGACACACGGGGCCACACCGCCAACCTTTATCGAGTACAGGCTCTCCCAGGAGAGCATTCCAATTCGCATCAATTCACCGGTATAATTTTCGCCTTGGAGGCGATCTATCTGTGATCCTCTATCGGTACGATATCAATAATAGGATGGGACGCAAGATAAATAAGTCCTCTCATAAGTCCTCTCACGATTTCTTGAAACACATTAGGAATGGCAAAGGGCAATTAATGCTATTCGGTATGCCTGATAATTGATGAACTTTTCGGCACTGTTGCAGATTTACAAAAATAGCCTCAGCTCTTTAGCTGCGGTCTCCGGTGCATGCGTGTTGATGCACACTCCGGTCCCCTTCTCAAAGCCGGCGATCCTGGAGACGACCGGTTGAATTCGGATATTGAGGTGATAGCAAGAAGGCAACTGAAATATCATGCAGTTGTAGGAGGGGTCATTCAAGACGGATCGCAAGGCCCCTAAAGCTCGCTTCAGCAGGCGACCCAGGCTATTACCCTCGTCTTCGCTCATCTCTTTCAGGGAAGGGAAATGCCTCCGGGGCAAAATCCAGCACTCATAAGGTGCTTGGGAATAGAAAGGTGCTATGAGAAACCAGCCCTCGTTCTGGTCTATGAGCCGACAGGAACGGCTCTCTTTCGCCACAATATCGCAATAAGGACAGGATGGGGCCAAGCTGCTGATGACCTGCAGCTCCCTTTTTATCAGTGGCGGAATAATAGGCATAGCGATAAGCTGAGAATGACTGTGAGACATAGAAGCTCCTGCATCACGCCCCCAGTTCTTATAGACAGATACGTATTTCACATCACTCATGCCACTGTAGTGGACATAGCGATCCCGATAGACTGAGATGAGCTTTCCTAGATGCGCTTCACTGAAGTCCGCGGGATTCTCTTCGTGCCTGGGACTGTCCACAATTACCTCATGGTAACCCTGCCCAGGCAGGGCCGTCCAGTCTGCACTGGCAGGACCTGGGTCAGGGACAAGGGCGGGAAAGACGTTGGCAAAGACCCGCATCTTCCAGCCGGAGATTCTCTCTGGTCCGTCGGAGTAAACGCCTTTTTCAGTGTAGACTGCATCTGCAAAAGGAGTCATTCCTTCGTTTCCCGGACAAAACGAGCAGTTTGCTTCGCTCCCTGCCCCGGGCTCCGCCGCCCGGAAGTCAGTCGGCCTCCTTTTGCGTTCTTCAGCTATGATGCAATACTCGTCCAGGAAGTAGTGCTTTCTCAGCTCTGGCATAGGCTCGCTCCGGTCATCAGGCTATCTCCCTGTAAATGGCCAGGGTCCTCTCTGCCGCCGTTCTCCAGGTGAACTCCTCCTGCGCCCTCATTCTGGCGTTCTTTCCCCAGGACACGAGCCTCTCCGGGTCCTCTAAGGCCAGGTTTATTCCCCAGGCGATATCAGAAGGATCACGGGCGTTGACATGAATGCCTGTAGGCCGCGCTGCGACAGGATTGTTCACGATCTCAGCGAGGCCTGATGTGCCGGCTGCGCCCACAACCGCAGGCTTGCCCATAGCAGCGGCCTCTAAAGCTACGATGCCGAAGGGCTCGTAGATGCTAGGAAAGACGCACAGGTCAGCGAGAGCATAGTGGAGCCGCTTCTCCATAGGATCGAGAAAATCAGTGACCATAGTCACAGATCCGCGGCCCTGCCGCTTTGCCTCTTCTGCCGCATATCCTTCCAGGCTGCCTCTGCCTACCACGAGAAGCCTGGCATTGCCGTGCATGGCTTTGACCCGCGGGAAAGCAGAGAACAGCTCTCGCACGCCTTTGACAGGCTCAAGCCTTCCCACGAAGAGGATTATGATGTCATCCTCAGAAAAGCCGTATCTCTTTCGGAGAAGAGCCAGATCCTCCGGGTTGACCCTCGCGGGACTGAAGAAATCAGCATTAACACCATGATAGCATACAGAGATCTTCTCGGCGGGTGTGCCCAGGCGTGTCATCTCCCGTTTCATGGCCTCGGATACAGTGATTACACCGTCTGCCACCTCACCGCCCCTCCGTTCCAGGGCCACGATCTGAGGATTGGGGTTGTCGGAACGCCCGACTTCCAGGCCGTGCACATGGTAGATCAGGGGCACGCCCACCCTTTGCACTGCCATGCCGCCTAGAAGGCCCAGCCAGTCCTGGGCCACACAGAGATCAAATGGGCCGTTGTCCATGATGCACCCGGCAGAAAGCTGATTGAGGCTTATGAGATCCTCTAAAAAGCGCAGTCCGTCCCCCCAGGCCAGGGTTTCCTGGGAAAAGAAGACATCAAGGCCGTCTCTGAGGGCTACGGGATTCATCCGGAAGACCTCCACGCCGTTCATGTCCTGGTAGCGAGCTAAATTGCCATCACCCAATGTAAAAACCGAGACGCTTTCACTTAGTGATACCATCTCACGAGACATCTCGTCAACGTACACTCCCAACCCCCCAAAGATTCGGGGCGGGAACTCCACGCTCAAGTAGGCAATTCTCATTATGCGATCCCCCAAGCTATGCCACCAGATTCCTGTAATACTCCAGCACCGGCTCCTTCCAGGAAAACTGCCTGGCTAAGGAGAATGATTCCTCGCAGAGCAACCGGTATTTTACCTCGTCATCCAGATAGGTCCAGGTGAAGTAGTCTAAAGCCAGGGCGTAATCCAGCACGGTCTCCTGGGGATGGGCCTCGATGTTGTCCACAATCACCACTCCGCCCAATCCCGGCACCCGGCGTTTGACCCTCTTCAGAGCATCGCTGTATCCTGCCGACCGGCTGACGATGCTGGGCGTTCCCTCACGGCCAGCCTCAAGAGCTGTGAGAAGAAAGGGCTCGTACTGAGACGGGAATATGCCTGCCACACATCCGGCCATGATCTCATCCGCAGACATGCCAAGTCCACCATCGTCCGGTCCGACCCATTGAGGATAGAGCATGGCAGCCACCATCCTCTTGCCAGAGATCAGCTCTTGCTCGTCCAAGTCCCTCTCCTGGATCATGTTCTCCAAGCGGATCTCCTCACCAACCAGGACCTCAGGCGTAAGGTGGATGGGAAATCCCTCAGGCACCTTCTCTTTGTCTTTGGGGCCGTGGGAAGCAATGAGGAAACAGACAACCCGCGTCTCCTCCGCATGACGCTGACCGGTCAGCCTGTGCTTGAGCAGGTGATCTTGGAGCATGAGAGCATCGAGAAGTTGATGGTAGCCTTTGTTTTCGATCTCGATTCTGGAGATCGTAAAGACCGGAATGATGTTTTCCATCTTCACGCACTTGCCGTCGCAGAACTTGTAGAGGTTGTCAGAGAGAAACTTTTGAATCTTATGCCTGCAGCGCTCTTTTTTGTCCCAGTCGATCTCCTCAGTCTCTACATCGATTCCGTTCCTGACTACTATGCCCTTCATGCGGTAGAAGAGCATGGCCTCTTTCATTGTCGAGTCGCCCACAAATGTAACTGCATCGGCATATCGAGCAAGGCCCTCAAGTGCCGCAAACCCTAGAGGCGTTCCAGCTTCCATCTTAGAGTCGTTCTGGACGACCTTTAAGAGAGACTTGTAGCCCACAGTTCTGCCCGGAACGGTAGCGTGCAGCGTGCATGCGGTTCTGACGGCAACGCCAAGCTTTTTCAGCCTGGCTGCAGCATAAAAGAGGCCGAACTCGTGACAATGAAGCGAGACCCTCACCTTGGGCATCACTGATTTGGCAAACTCAGAGACCGCCCGATCTGCGTACTTGTTAGCAGCCTCATCAGGGACGTGAGCAAGAGCCCGCACCAGTTCCGAAACTGCGTAGGAGAGGTTGAGGTAGTGGTTGTATTCCCAGCCGTAGTGGGCTCTCTCAAAGTTCATGGAGTCCAGGCCAACCAGGTCAAAGGCTTCAGTCTTGATGGCATTATTGAGAGTCATCTCCTGATCTTTCCAGCGCGCCGTGTGAGACTGATAGTAATTGGTGTTGAAGAGAACGTAGCTGATGGGCACGCCGTCAACTATCCGTTCTGCTGTTGTGGTCTCGATTCCGGCAGCATTGAGGTCCCGAATCACCCGCTCAAGCTCCGGGCCTGCATTCAGCTTCCCGAAACCTGGGAGATCGGAAATTCGGTTCTTGCCGGTGTTCCAGTCTGAACCCGATGTGGGGTAGTTTGGGCCAGCCACCAGGATGTGCAGGCCACTTTCGATATCTTTGTGCGCCACCAGTCGAGCTAAGGTGACAGCCTCGGCATCAATTACATTCCAAATGCCGCCCATCTTATTTGATGCCGGACCAGCTTCTTCCCCGGCCAGAACCATCCATCTCTCAATCATCACATGCACCTTTTGCCACACAGTCCGTCGGCTCAGCTCTCAGGGATAAGGTGAGAGAGAGGACACGGCGATTCCTTCATCGGATATGTCCAGGACTCGAATGCTGTTGGCGATCTTCGAGCCACGCATCTTCATAATAAATATCGAACGGATGAGATTGTTGCCAATGCGCTCCCGACTTAACATTGTGGCCGAGTCCGCTCCGTACTCCAGGAACTGGTTGGTACCAAAGGCAGTGCCTATGGTGATGAGTGCCGTCACTCCGCTGGCTCGAATGACTCCGAAGAGATCGTCAGTCAGAGAGCGAACCTTGAATGGAGCCTCAACCGCCATAAAGAAGGCAGTCAGGTCGTCGATAAATAGCCTGGCGGGCTTCACCTCTGTCAGTTTTCGCTCGACCAGCTTTCGGAAGTTAATGAGAAACTCGACCGGATCGACATCGATGCTCTTTTGCAGACGCAAAACCGGGTCGGTGACATCTACTATGGACAGTTTGCCCTCTCTCTCCATGGCCGAGAAGTCCCAGCCAAAGGATGACATCATCTCTCGCTTCAGGTACTCTGAACTCTCCGAGGGGGTGATGATCATCCCTTTCTCGCCCGCATTGATGCCATACTGGATGAACTGGCTGGCAAAGACAGTTTTGCCTGTACCTGATGATCCGGTGATGGTGTTTACAGTCCCCTTATGAAAGCCTCCGCCAACCAGCTCATCGTATCCTGGTATGCCCGACTTGGACCTGGGAAAAACGCTTCTCTGTGCCGCCAAAATCAACCGCTCCATCATTGCTTTTGCGCCGCAATTTGCAGCGCCGGATGCCTTTTGTCTCTCGACTAAGGTAATTAGGTCTTTCGGTTACAACGTAGGGGTGTGTAGCCTGTAGCACGGGCAAAAAAATATAAATGATAAGCAAGATCCAATAAATTGATTCAAGAAAAAGCCATGCATTGAGGAAGAGATACGAAATCGATTACATTCATAGTTGTGCTGCTTGTGTTGATGCAAGTAATGCCGGAGATATCCTCCGGGCAATCATCGACATCTGTCCCAGCTGATGTGATCCTTGCCAAGATAAGGCTGGGTGAGAAGGTAGACTATGATCACATCGTGGTTACCGGGCACCTCAGCTCCGATCGACTGGCACTGACTGCCAAGCAGATCCTGCGCATTCCATTTGAAGTGAAAGTGGGGACATTAGATAGTCCAATCACAGCGAATTCTTCGATATCAATCACCAATTCATGGATTGAGGGCAATGTAGATTTTAATAACACGATCTTCAGTCGTTCTGTCAGCTTTAAAAATACAGTGTTCGCGAATAATTCATCCTTCAGGGGCTGCCAATTTAACGGCGACGCAACCTTCGCTGGTTCTGGGTTTGGTGGGATTGCCGACTTCCAGAAATCCCAGTTCTTGGCAAAGGCAGACTTTTCCCATGCGGTATCATTAGGACCAGCAATCTTTTTTGGCACCCAATTCGATGATAGTGCGAGCTTTAGCCAGAGCGATTTTTATAATATATCATCCTGGTGGGGAGCCAAATTCGCAGGACCCGTTAGCTTCTCAGGATCCTGGTTTAATGATTACGTCGAGTTCATTGAGACTCAATTTGGAGCAGAGGCCTCATTTGATGAGGCTCATTTCCTGGGACCTGCTTATTTCTCAGGAGCAATCTTCAGCAGCCTTGCCACCTTTAATGGAACTCGATTTGAAATAGAGGCCACATTTATGGATGCTGACTTCATCGCGCCAGTTGAATTCACAAATACCGTCTTCAACGGATCCATTGGATTCAGCTCGGCTGAATTCAAGGAGATAGCATCATTTGGTGAGGCTCAATTCAACAGGTCAGCCATCTTCAATGAATCAAAATTCTATAAGCCTGCAGAATTTTCCAAATGCAGGTTTGGCGACTCTGCCGACTTCAGCAGTTCTCAGTTCAACCAGGACTGCAACTTCAACGATTCTACCTTATCAGGCCTGGCAAATTTCCAGGGAGCCAAATTCCTGGAATACGCGGATTTCAGCGGCACCCAGTTCATGGATGACGCCAATTTCAGTTGCACGATGTTTGATGGGCCGGCAGATTTCAGCAGGGCCACGTTCGAGAAGAATGCCAGCCTATTTGAGGCCAAATTCCAAAAGAATGCACACATGGAAAGCTGCAGGATTGAAGACCTCAATTTAACGAAAGCAAGATATCCCTGGATATTCCTGCATTGGGACTCCATAGGCAATTTCGAATCTGATGAGGACGCCTATTGTTGCATCTTGAAGAACTATGACAACCTCGGCTGGCTGCAAGATTCAAGGAACTGCGGTTCTGAGCTCAAACGAAAATTCGAATAGAATGGTTCTTCTTGAGGCGGCCCACAATGCCACTACCAAAATGGAAGCCGGGATAAAAGAGAGCAATCGAGAAGGCAGACATCCCGGCAGGAAAAGTGTTACAATGTTTTTTTTAATTATCCGGCAAATGGTGTATTATTTAGTATGAATTTTATCAAGAAGAACTAAAGCGATATTGTTCATATAATCGACTTCTCGATATATTTTATAGAACACTACTTTATTTTCCAATTGCGATCGACAAAAACGTTTAAATGCAGCAATATGCTTAAAAGTCAATTATGAAGATGATTATCGCATATACGGCAATGCTATTGGCTGTCACAGCAATTGCATTAGGGGTCTCAACAGCAAAAGACGACCCCGGTGAATCCATCAATCTCAGTTCATCGTCAACACCTCTTGCGCAGAGTTCATCCTTAGTCGAGCTAGTCGATTTCGTGAGAGAAGCTCGCGACTATGCCCGTGACGCAGACCGCGAGATGGCATGCAAGGAATTTGATAATAAGACAGGCAGATTCGTGCGAGGAGATCTCTACATCTACGCCTACGACTTCCAGGGAACAAATGTCGCCCATCCCTTCCGGCCAGATTTTATCGGCAAGAACAAGGCCAATTTAACCGATCCAAATGGAGTGGCTCTGATTAAAGACCTGGCCGATTGTTCCAAGAGAGGCGAGGACTTCACTTATTTCATATTCCCCAATCCGGATCACGCTGACAAAGATGAGCTGAAGGTCGGCTATACTGCAAATGTTGATGACAACTGGTGGGTGGGTTCAGGAGTCTATTTGTCCGATGTTCCTGCCTTCTTCCAGTCGGAGTCCAGAGATAATCTAGTCGCCTTCGTGGATGAAGCCGCCAAATATGCTGAGGAGAACGGACGAGAGAAATCTCTGCAGGCATTCAATGACAAGAACGGCTCATTCGTTTCCGGCAACCTCTACATATTTGCCTATGACTTCAACGGCACCACTCTGTCGCTGCCCTATCAGCCCGAACTTCTGGGATCAAACCGCATGGATGCTAAGGACTCGAATGGAATTGCATTTGTGCGAAATTGTATCGACCAGGCAAAGAGAGGCGAAGGTTATCTGTATTACATCTACCCCAATCCCAGCAGGAATATGGAGGACGATCTCAAGCTCAGCTATGTGAGGGGCATTGATAACGACTGGTGCGTGGGTGCTGGAATCTATGCATCTGAATCAAATACCACGAATGCCACCAGCCCAACATACCTGGGCGAGATCGGCAGCAGTTAGAACCGCCGACAATCCGCAGTCGCTTCCAAATAGCCGAAACGCGCCGTCGAGGTGCTCTGTTATTTACAAGCACCAGCATTTTTTTTCGGTTCCTTGCTGTATTAGGTGGCCAATGGA
>JAJRAX010000198.1 GCA_028679775.1 Methanothrix sp.
GCCGCCCCTCATCCATTCACAGGCTTCACATTGAACCATGATTGATGGCTGGTCAGTCCGTATCCTTCCAACGGCACCCAGTCCTCGAACCTGTCGCTCCGGTAGGGATAAATCGACTTGCTCCAGTATAGAGCAATCCCTGGAAGCTCAGCCGAATAGTAATCCTGTAAATCGTAGACTGCTCTTTTAAGCTCTTCAGGATCTTTGGCGGACATAGTGGCATTGTAAAGTTGAGAGAACTGCGGATCGGTGCAGGTTCCATACTGCATCGGGACCAGATCGATGGTGGCAAATCCGAGGGCTGTCATATATGGATCATGGAAGTCTATGTGCATATCGTAGTCTCGATCCTCCCAGACCATCTTCTGCAAGACTGATAGCTCATTGGTATAGGGCTGGAGGTCTATTCCCGCCTTCTTGAACATGTAGCTCAACATCTCTGCCACCCTCATGTCCTTGCCGTCCGTCCAGGCAATAACCTGGAACTGCAACTCTGAGCCGTCTGGCAGGTTTCTGATGCCGTCTGCATTGCTGTCCAGAAATCCAAGTGAATCAAGGATCTCATTGGACCGGGTCAGGTTGAATTCCAGCTTTAGGATCCCTGGATTGGACTCAACGATGCAGGACGGCAGAATTCCGGCCCCCGGAACCTCACCGTACCCAGCCTCGATGGCGTCCACGAGTGACTGATAATCAATAGCGTAGGACAGCGCCCGGCGAAACATCGTCTGATTTAGTGGATATTTCTTGTAGTTGAATATGAGCAAAGGAAGCCCTGGGTTAGGCCCTACCTCAATGGTCAGGCCCTTCTCGTTCATGAGCGAAGGGACAAGGACGCCCGAAGGAGCCTCATCGATTATCACATCGATGTCTCCTTTCTTGAGGGCCAGGAGAGTTGAGTCCACAGTTCGGTAGTGCTTCCATTCGATTCTATCAATTGCGGGCGATCCTCGGAAGTAATCGGGGTTGGCATTGAAGTAGGCCGTGTCAGCATCTCTATCGATCTTCTCGAAGATGAATGGGCCGCAGCCGATCATTCCATCCGGCTCGCTATACTCGCGTGGTTTATCTACCTTCTCCCAGATGTGTTTTGGAACGATATATACTGAAGGGAAGAGCGATTTGATGAAGTAGTAAGCATAGGGCTGTGTGAGGTATACGGTCCCGGTGAATTCATCCTCCACATCGACCCTATCAAGATACTCATTCAACCAGCCGCCCTGGCGATATAGCTGGTTGTCTCGCCAGTATTCATAAGTGAACTTCACATCTTCAGCGCGAACGGGTGTGCCGTCATGCCAGGTGGCATTATCCGCCAGATGGAACTTGATAGAGCGACCATCTGATGCCACATCCCAGCTCTTGGCCAGGCACGGCTCTGGTGTGAAATCAGGGCCGAATACCGCCAGGCCGACGTGAGTCACTGCAAACAGCTCGTTTAGCTGGTTGTAAGAGGGACGTCTAAGGGCATTGAAGACCGACGGATACTCCTGGGTGTACAATCCTGCTCGCAAGGTTACCGCCTCTCGGTCTGATTCATTGCCACCAGTGGATTTATCTGTGCCAGAATCGGCTGCAATTGCTTGCATGCTGATGCTTAGAATGATTATAAAAACCGCCGTGATGCAAATCAATGCATATCTCAATCTATATATTCTCATTATTTTATCGCCTGCTTTCTTTGTATTATCGATATTGGTGATATGGATGCATAATGAGCATGATGATGTGGTTTTTTAGAGAAGCAATCAGGAAACTCACACCACATCATAATACTAATGCTTGTTATGATACTATTTAGTATTAATTCCTTTTGAGATTCGTGGCGCTTAGAGCCCCCACGTCCAACCTTCCGTTCAGCCGAATGAACGTCGCTTTGATTGCCCAGACTTGCCCTGCCCTGAAGTGATGAATCCTCTGCTGACAGCGAGAGCGTGCTGCCGCCGACAAATCGCTCCTGGAGGCCACGGGGGTCCGCTTTGAAGCTGGCTGAAGTTATCGAAATGTCTTTAGAGGAAAAATGGCGAGCTGGCAAGAGAAAAAGATGCAGGCCAGCTCGACTGCGTTCTATGCGTGCCATCATATTGCGTCTGTCTCAATTCGCTAGTGGCGGATACACAAAGACTCCGCTTTCCTTTACATTCCAATTGAGCTCATTATGGAATTCATCCAAATATTCCTGGTGTATTGCTATGGGGTCCAGGTCCTTAAATAGATCCGGATGGAACCATTTTGCAAAATAAGCAATAGAAACCGGCATACCTGGAGGATAAAGCACATCATAGGCTATTACATATACGTTATCCTCTTTTAGTGCTTTTACTTCTGCAAGTTCTGTGCGGTTGGTGATGCTCTCTCTCAATTCAACCATGCCGCTGGAATTTCCGCCATACCCGCCTTCCGAGTAGCCCCATCCTGCCATCTTTATTATGAACTCAGGATTATTTGTGATTAAATATTCTGGGTCTACTACAAAAGCTCCGGTGGGGCCACCCTGCAGATCTGATGAAATGCTGCGGCCACCAGCAGTCTCTATCTGGTAGCTGCATCCTCCGGCACGATTGAATGTGCGGTACGCCTCACTTCCGCTTTCCTGGAATACCAAAGGCCTGTCCTCATCGGGTATCTGCTTTGCTCTCTCCTCTATTGTCTTAATGTTTTTTTGGAAGAATTCGATGTACTTTTGGGCTTGTTCTTTTTTATTCAATATGTATCCAAGGCGCATCATCTCTTCCTGCATTATTCTGCCTTTGTAAAAGTCAAATCGTAAGACCGTTACACCCGGTAAATTTTTCTCCATCTCACTGGGGTTTACCCAATCGTAAACTATAACGGCGTCTGGCTGCAAAGATAAAATCTTCTCATAATTATCCCAGTTGCCTACATTTGGCAGATCGCGAAATTCTGGAAAAAGATTCTGAGCATATTTCCTCTCTTTGAGGCTATTTCCTACGCCGATTACCTTGTCCAGTGACTGCAAGATCCTGAGAGCTTCGCCTTGTTCTCCCGCGCTGATGAGA
>JAJRAX010000199.1 GCA_028679775.1 Methanothrix sp.
TCATCTCCTGTTGAAGGCTGGATATTCCTTTATCTCGCCAAAAAGAACTCTTGACAGGAGTCTGGCTTGCACCTCCAATATCCGCCTGTAGCTTACAGTGTAACCGAAGAGCGGATGAGCGATCTCGGCATCCATGCGCAGCTCATAACCTGCGATCACCTTCTTCTTGGCCTTGGATGTCAGGGATATACCAATCCCGGTCTGGATAAAGTCCTTATCTGAAAGCTCTCTTTTATTGAACAGAGATAGCATCACGGTATCTGCGATAACGGGCCGAAACTCCTCCATCATATCCAAAGCAAGAGCTGGCCGACCATACCTTGGCCGATGGTAGAATCCGAGATATGGATCGAAGCCGACCGCCAGCAAAGTCACGAACATCTCCTTGGCCAGCACGGCGTAGAGATAAGAGAGCACAGCGTTCACCGGATCTTTTGGCGGCCTTCGGTTCCTGTTCTCGAATGAGAATTCGTTTTCACTTTTCAGCAAACCATTCAGTCTTCCGAAATAGACCTCTGCAGCCGCTCCTTCGATCCCCAGAAGCTTCTCGGTGCTGGATGCGTTCTTTGCCTCCCTGGATAGCTTATCAAGCGTTTCGAGCACCTGCTTGGGCTGCTCGGAGTCATTTCTTCTTATCTGCGTTCGGCAGTTCTTGATCTTTCCAGCTACAACGGCACAAGCGACGGATAACGATCTCTTGCGATCCATTGCCCACTCGAACTGTTTCATGCGCAGCTCGACGTTTTTGTGGGTGTGGCCTGTGCTTATCCCCTGGAACCATCCGCCGCGAGTAAAATGTAGCACTGGAATGCCGCGCTGCATCAGATCGATGACGGCAGGCGTTGAGATATCCACCCCGCCATATAAATTGACCTGCGAGATCTCTCGCAGCCTCGCCTCCTTCACCTTGCCATCGTCTCTCGACCATATCTCCAGGATGTCGCCTTTCTTTCGAACCGTGTGACCGTGGCCGATGACATAAACAGGCATGGCATCATCACGAGAGGGGAGCAGCCTTCGGATCTTTCCCAATAGCCCCTTTTCCGAGCCGCCTTTTGCCTCCATCTCTTTGAGAAGGTTGACCTCATCGGGGAGACAAATTCCGGCCAAAGAGCATCGATTGCACTTGGGACTATCCTGCAAAGGTGGCGGCATCTCCCGCTTCTCTGCGATTTTCCTCAAATCAGAGATCAGGTCTTTGGTCCTCTGCGTCAATGTCGTGTCAAAAGGGATTTGCACGCGCTTCTTGGAGCGGACGAAGTAGATAATGCCCTTGTCACATTGAAAGTCGTTCTCCTTCAAGACCAGGCCCTGGGCGCAGAGCTGAACGCGATCCGGTTCGTATGCTCCTCCTGGAATGTCGGGCGCTTCGCCTCTCTTGTAATCTACAGGCGTAACGCGTTCGCCGTCACCCTCCAGAAGATCTATCCTGCAGGTGATCCCAACCTTTGGGCCGGAGAGAAATAAGGATCGGGCATGAACGTTCTCAAATTCTTCTCTGGGAATTGAATCCTCTTTTGAGTCCACACGACGGTGCTGGAATCTGCCGTCCACAGTGTCCTCGCTGTCTACGAAGTCGCCATCTATCCACTCGACGTAGCAGAGCCGAGGGCAATAGGCAAACTCACTGAGCATGCGTGCAGGGATTAGATCCGGCACATCTGACTTTGATCCAGAATTCTCCGTCATCATGAACCCCCAGCTACGGTTATCCTCAAAAAGATATATAGGTTTTCAAAGGAGGCTCAATATGAAGCATCCAGTTAATTTCATAAAATATCCTAATCGTTTCAGGCTTATTTGACAGACTAAGATCGGACCAACCATTCATTAAAATAAGGCACTTGACGTCGAACAGAATAAAGCTGGATTTGCTCTTGGTTCATGAATTCTCGGTTGTCAACAGAAATAATCTTATTTGAAACCGAGGATCATATATTGTGAGCTGCAAATCCGGAAAATTTAGCAAAGATCTGTTGAGGGAGGCATCTCATTAGTGACCAAAGCCTTGCTTACTTCGTGGTCCTGCAAGCCGCGAAAAGAGTCTTCAACTCTCTATTTGCATTTAAGTATCGCCGGGAGCTCCCCGCCAAGGTCCGCAAAACTTAAAATCATTTCAATTGCAGGCGATTATGGCCAGGCGCTGCTGTCTCCGGAGCTGCTTCCCGAGATATTTCCTCTGCTTGAGTGCCCGGCATGCCGGGTGGTCGGTCATAATCTGCTGTCGGATCTCGGTGTGATCAGATTTGTTTCTGGTAGAAGACTGGTGCTGCCCAATCTCTGGGATACCATGCTGGCCTCGCAGCTTCTCAATAACGGACTTTCCTATCGGGGATCGTCTTTGCCATCAATATGCAGGGATCTTCTAGGGTGGCATTTTGACGATAGTCCTGAAGCATCAGGTCGGAAGGGTGAGCCATCAGCAAAGGAGATGGACTATGCCGCCAGGGCCTGCGCTATTTTGGAGAGAATACAGGCCAAACAGAAATCTCTCCTTAAGATGCAAGGTTTGGAGAGAGTTGCCCAGGTGGAGTTCAAGGCTATTCCAGCATTGGTCGAGATCGAATACAATGGAATAGGTTTCGATTCGGACAAAGGTTTGAGGCTTTTGGAGAGCCTGGTCAAGGAGAGAGATCGGCTGGAAAGAGAGCTGCAGAGCTATGCAAAGTCCTGGAAAATCAAAGGATTCAATCCTCGCAATCCTGCTCACGTGAAGAACGTGCTGCGGAGAAACGGATTCAACGTCGAGAGCACTTCCGCTGCGTGCCTGGAAAGAATACTATCAAAGAACCCTGATGAACCATTCATAAATTCATTGCTCAAATACAGAGAGCTGCGGCAAAAGATAGGTTTCTTGAAGAACTGGACTGACTTTGCCAGAGAAGATCGCATTTATCCGAAGCTGGTGCAGCTGGGCGGCAGAAGTGGCCGAATTACCTGTTCCAGGCCCAACATTCAGCAGGTTCCCAGAGACCGCAGCTCGAAAGGTCTTTTTGTGGCATCGCAGGGGATGTCTTTCGTTGAGGCGGACTTTTCCGCCATCGAGATGAGGATCATTGCCGTTCTCTCGGGTGATAAGGCCATGCAGAAGATCTTCAAGAAAGGTCTTGATCCTCATAAGCGGACGGCCCAGGCCATCTTCCAGAAGAATGAGATTTCAGATGAGGAGAGGCAGATAGCCAAGACTCTGAATTACGGGACCATTTATGGAGGCGGGGCAAACATGATTCTCTCCAGGCTGCCGGACCTGACCGAGGATGATGCCAGGGATTTTTTATACAGATTTTATGATGCCTATCCCGATTTGAAGAGATGGCAACAGATGGTTTCAGAGGGCGCAAGGACGATCACAATTGACGGTGAGACGTACAAGATTTCCAGATCGGCTTTGGGACGCATCAGATATGTTGATCCACAGCACAGGAACGCTTTGATAAACACTCCCGTGCAGTCAACCGGCGCAGATCTCCAGAAGATTGCACTCGGCAGGCTTTACGAGAAGCTTGCTACACCCAAGTATATTGACTTTCGGCTCATAAATGCGGTCCATGATAGCATTCTGCTGGAAGTGCCGGATAAGAGGAAGGGCGAAGCCTCCAAGCTGCTGCAGGGCGTGATGGAGGAGGCTGGAAACGGGATACTAAAGGTGATACCTTGCTTGACGGATGTTAAGGTTGGAAAAGACTGGTCGTTTGACAGGGATCACCGAGGCCTTGGGGGTATCTTTTCCAATGTGGCTTCAATGCTTCGACGGGTCTTTTAAACTCTGCAAGGAGACAGTAGGACTTACCGCTTGAGCCGTTATTAGCTGGACCAAATAGAAGATACTATCATCTCAAGGAACTATGTTTCCCCAGTGGGATAAGGAAAAGCAACGATCTATCTCAACTGAGTCTTTTTTATGCTACAAGCAAGCCCTTGTAGAGTATCTTCGAAGGTTATTAATAATCATATTATAGTAGTGATATTATAACGCTTGCATCTCTTGGACACTGTAGTCTTGGCGAAAGTACTTATCTTTGGACCATATTCTAACTTACGGAGGGCAAAGAGAATGCTGATCCGAGGATGGGTGAACGAATGTGATCCAAGTTTTATCCAATGATTCTCTTCGTTATTCTGCAGACCTATGCACTCTTCTTCGGATGATTTCAGTCATTATTATAAATATACTTAAACGGATGCTTTCAGAACTCGGTTGGTACAGGTCCAGGCCGATATCTGCGTCATTGACAAGGAGATTTGGCCCAGATGACTGAGAAACCGACCGTGGCCCGGTTCGCTGTGGCTGGCCCCATCTCACCGAAGCTGACCGACGCCCTTCCGTTGGCTGAGAGGGTTCACCTGGCCCTGGTCCAGCTCTCCGATGGATCGAGCGTCTTCACAGGATGTGATAGCTCACATAAGCCTCTGCAGGGCCACAGGCACGCACATATCTTCTGCGAGTCCAATGACTGTCTTGGTCGGGGAGCTCAGGGCGAGATTACCCATGTCACGGTATATGCCCCAGTGGGCTTCGAGACTCTGGAAGAGAACGCACTGCAGGGCCTGAAGGCGATCTATTGTGGAAGCGAGCCGAGTGTCCAGTTAAGCCTACTGGGCATTGGGCACCCAGAGGATTTCGGGGGAATGGATCCTGGAAAAGGCCATTGTCCGCTGCTGGCCAGGTCGAGGTGCTGGATCTCACGCACGCCCTTTATTCCTACAAGGCATCCGAAGGTTACGAGGGCGGAAGCGATCAAATGCGATGACACGGGACTGCAGATCGGGAGTCCGGAGCACGAGTTGCGCAGGCTGCTGAAGCTGGGCGGGTTCCCGGAGCCGGTACTGGTGGAGTCGGTGAATGGGACTTGGCTGGGTGAGCAAGAGGTGGCATGGGCAAGCTTCGTCTGTAGGAGGAGTAATGGCGAAGGTAGGCGTGCGGCTTACGATAGCGGCTACGGGTTTCGGATCGAGTTTGCGGAGGATGTGCTGGGACCGGTGGCGGTGGGGTA
The DNA here is from genome assembly GCA_028679775.1 of Methanothrix sp. Classification (GTDB taxonomy): domain Archaea; phylum Halobacteriota; class Methanosarcinia; order Methanotrichales; family Methanotrichaceae; genus Methanothrix. Next base: position 4,995 of record JAJRAX010000199.1, read on the forward strand.
TGGGGCGCATTTCGGGCTGGGAGAGTTTGGAGTTAATGAAACTGAAAACCGGGATAAGTCAAGTAGCATTTCAGGCAATGAAGGATGATATCATGCCGCAAAATATTGTTAAGTGCAAAAAGTGGCCAAAAAATATGAATTTATATTTGCTATCGTTGAGCCCGACTTCAGCCAAAGTAGCAGCATCACAACCGCTGCCGGTGCATTCATGCCAGGATGACTGTTGTTGTTCGCCGGAAAAAGCTGAACTTATTGGGACTTTGTCGTTTGTTCATGCAGGAGAAAATGCCTATGCCCAAATACTACATCCATGCTGAAGCCTTCAATCTTAATCATGTGGTATACGACACGCACGATATCAGTACCATTCGCGGTGGTAGTTTCATACTGCTCGATGCCATTAAGTACCTCCCAAAAAGGCTAGAGCGGCTCGAATCCATCGCAACTGCCGCAAGTAAGGGTGTATTTTCCTATGAGGACCCTGGTGACTTGGCAGCACAACGGACAGGTATGGTGCAGCAGGTTCTTCGCAACCTGCATGATACCACCGGCGGTCACGCTTTCTTCTTGGTGGCCGTCGAAGAAGACATCCCAGATGATTTCACAATGGTGCTCGATCGTTTGGAGGCGGAAGTCCGACGACAGCAATGGCGCATGCCCACTGTAGTCGTGCCGTCCTTCATTGCCACGGATCAAGAGTGCTATTTCGATGGCTGGCGACCGGGAGTGTATACAATTGAACCTAGAGCAACGGGTAACAAGATCAGCGAAGCAACCTACTACCGACGCCGACGTGGCCGCGAGCTCAAGCGCGCCTTGTTCCGAGAGTTGTTCGGAGGCGAGAGGTCTGAGGACGACCTATGCGCAAAGGATCTTGGTAGGTTGGCCGCCCACCCCGCCAAGGGAATCCTAGATGGCAAGATCGCATTCATCCATGTCGACGGTAATAGCTTTGGCCGCATCCGCATGGCGAAGTGCATTAATCAACCCACACGCAAGGCGTTCGATGAACTCATCCAAGGATGTCGGCTACATTTCCTTGCTAATCTGAGGGAGGCAGCATACGCTGAGCCCGATTTTTGCGTGCCTTCCAGCACCGGTAAGGATGAGATGCGCCTAGAAGTGTTGCTGTGGGGCGGCGATGAGTTCGACCTAGTCGTGCCAGCGTGGAAGGGCCTGGAAGTGCTCGAACGCTTCTACCAGATTGTCGATGGCCTAACATTCGAAGGCGTGCCGATGACCCATCGCGCCGCGATAATCTTCTGCCACCACAATGCTCCGATCTTGCAGATTCGCAGGCTTGCAGACAAATTGTTGGGCTTAACCAAGAAAAACATCACCAAGAAATTTAAATCAGCCCTTGCTACAGATCCCGCGATTTCCAGCCTTGCTTCGGAGGATCGCGCTCAGCAGATTGAATGGTTGTCGAACTCAAAGTACGGTAATGCAGCGCAGTATTTGGTCTTAGAGTCGTTCGACATGCTGCGTGGTTCGCTTGAACAGTTCCTCAAGCGCTACTACAACAAAGCCGACACCTGTGACATGCTGCTTTACGGCCACGAGATGTCGGAACTGCGAGACAATCTGCATACAATATGCGCAGCCGCGCCGAAAGGTCGCGTGGTCGAGGTAGCCCAGGCCATGAGCAAAGGCGATGTAGCAAGGGCGAATGAATTGCGTGAGCGCCTGACTGATTCAGTTGCACCAGACCAGCGGGATGCCGTGCTTGCAGCGATCAATGCTCTCACGAAAGGAAATAACGCTGGCTGGTATCTCCTGGCTGATCTCTGGGATTACGTGGAGGAGTGGAAGGCATGACTAAACGCTATACTTGCACGATTAATCTAATTGTACTGGGGCCCTTCCTTACCGCGGCGACTGGGCCTGACCGGTATGGTGTGGACAAGTCAACGCACCACGATCATAAGGGGCAATTGGTAATCCCCGCTAGTCACCTTAAGGGCAAACTACGATCATCGCTTGAGGAACTGGAGCCGTTCTTTGACCCCGCTTGTCGCCTCGATCTCAAAGCACTCTTTGGTGTGAAGAGCGCTGAGGGCAGCTACGAACCGCTCCCTGCCACGATTCATTTCAACGACCTTGTCAGCACGGCCAACTCGGCCACTAAGAGGACGCGCACTCGCGTCACCATCAACCGCGCCTCGCAGACCGCGCAGCAGAACCTGTTGCGTGCGGTAGATGACCCTTTTGCGAGCGGAACCGAAATATGCTTCACCGGCAAAGTGACCTTCAGCGCATTTAATCATTGCGCTGCTACCCACCTGGCGAGCGTGCTGCGGGCTGGCCTCCAGTGGCTGACGGCGATGGGTGCGGAGAAGGGTGTCGGATTCGGGCGGCTGAAGTCGGTGCAAGTAAATGCCCCCACTGAATCAGAAGTCTCAGTGATTCCGACGTTTGCTGGAACATCGGACAGACTGCACCTGCGGATCACCGCGCAAGAACCACTGCTGGCTGGTGGGATCAAGAGCCGACGCACCAATTACGTTGTTTCACGCCAAGAACTACCTGGTAGCCTGCTCAAAGGCGCACTGGCCGCATCAATGAACGAAGCTCACGGTGTGATCCCCGTGACAAGACCATTAGATGCAAGTTATGCGGCTGACTTTCCCGGCTTTGAGGCATTGATCAAACACTTCTCAACAATCCGCGTGACACATGCGCTACCTGCGCTTGTCGGCGGCCCTCGTCCAACTCGTCTGCCAATATCTGCGGTTGAGCATAGTGGGACATTGGTAGGTAATGTAGTGGGTGATGTGGCGTTGTCTAGGGAGCGAACGCCTTTGGTGAATGGTCGCTACAGCCCAGCCTACTATGGTGATGCCAAGAGCCTTGATCGATATGAAGGTCTCGCTGAACCGGTCGAGTTGTTCGTCACCCGATCTGAGATTGATGATTTCTCACAGCGCACTGCCGAAGGGCAGCTCTTTACCTATCAATTCTTCGCGCCATATACTGTTGACGAGCAGAACAAACAACAACCCATCGAGTGGGTATGCAATGTGGATTTCGCCGCTATTGCGGACGCCTCGGAGCAAAATGCTGCACGCCAGCAGTTCGCCACCGCGGTGCAACAGCACCTGCACCAGCTGGGCAAGTTGGGCCGAGCAGTGACCGTAGCAGTGAGGGACGGCCCAGCCACCCCAGCAGTTCCCAATCGCGCCCTTATTGAAGATGGAATCGCCTTGGTGACGCTACAGAGCGATTCCATCATGCTGGATCCGGACATAGTGCGATCGCTGCCCCTTGGTCAGGATCTGCATGAAGCGTATGCTGCATACTGGCACGACCTCTCAGGTGGCGCGTTGACACTGGATGACTTCTTCGCACATCAGGGGTTTGAAGGTGGATACCTGTACCATCGGTATTTAGGCGCAGAGGAACGAACAAATCTCCCCAACCGATATCGACCATATTACCTCACACTCGCTGGCAGCCTCTTCAAACTGCGAGTGGTAGATGAGGTAAAAGCACCGGTGGTTCTGACTCAATGGCTGTCAGGCGGGCTGCCGTTGCCCAAGTGGGCGCTCGCTGAGTACGGACGGTACAACCGCACCATTTGGAAAAACTGCCCGTTTATTCCTGAGAACGGGTATGGCGAGGTAACTGTGAATCTGGCCTGGCATTGGGAAAAGCGGATCTTGCGTCCACTACCACGCCATGCTATCCTTTCGAGGTGATAAAATGACGAGCCTGCTCAAGGGTGACGCCTTTCTGAATCGCTATCGTATAACTGGGAAGCTTACAACAGTGGCACCGTTGCATATTGGGACCGGCGATGAACGGCAGATGGAGTTTAGCAACGACGAGGAGAAGAAGAAGATTATAGAAAAAGTGGGAAAGGTTCCGCGTATCTCCATGATCATCATCGACTATCGTGGCAAGCCGCTGATTCCCGGCAGCACGCTACGCGGCGTATTGCGTAATTGGCTGCTGACTGTGCTGGAGGGCATAGGCACACAATGGGCTATAGAGCGTGATTATACTGATGATGAACTATTGGGTATGGACCAAGCTGAACAGATCCAACGGGTCAAGGAGACTTTTAGCCGGTTGGAATTATTGTTCGGTACGCCGCTCAACGCTGGTAAGGTAGACGTGTGGGATGCGACATGTAGCACTAGCGATCTTCAAGCTATGAACGATAAACTGTTGGGCTGGGATGATAAGCGGTTGACCTATGTGGATACGTCGGTAGCGATTGATCCGGCCCGCGGCACAGCCAAGAATAAACTGCTATATAAGGCCGATGTAGTGCCGCCCGGGGTGACATTTGAGTTAAATCTGGTCGCTCAAAATCTATCCGACGAGGAGTTAGGATTGGTGCTGCTGGCACTGGAAGGCTTTAATTCGCAGATCTATCCGGTTCAGGTAGGGGCGCGCGGAGGGCGGGGCTATGGTCGGATGAAATTCGAGATGGGTGCAGTCTATCAGCTCGAACGCGAGAATGTGAAGAATTGGCTCAAGGAGACACTGCAAGCGATGGGCACTAGCGCGACACCAGCAGGTTATTTCGGGCTGACCCAACTGGCTGCAGATGAGCAAAAGACGAAGATCAAGGCAGTTAAGGATCAGTTGGCTGCAACAATAGGAGGGTAGGCGCAAATGTACAACGATCGAATATACGCGGACGGAGTGCATAGCGTGCTGCTAGCTGAGTGGGAGTTACTCTGCAAAACACCTCTAGTTATTCGTAATGGGCATCAGATCGCCTACGGCGACAGTGCCCCGATCAAGACCCGCTACCGCAATCTTCAGCTTAAATGGCGAGAAAAGCAGAATCAGGAATATGAAGTTGCAGCGCTGCATTATGGCTATGAAATCCGCGGCAATCGAGTGTGCAGCTATCATTTTGTGCCGCCAAGCAGCATTCGGGGTGCATTGAGGTCATGGAGTATTCGCCAATTGGTCCATCCAAAGCTGCATTCAGTATTCATCCCGGTATCCAATGAGGATGCTGCCAGCGTGGTTGCCCATAAGGCCTGCGTGCAGGGAGGTTTGTCCCAATGCCATGAAGGCTGTGAATTAATTGCCTCGCTGTTTGGTCTGGCCGCATATGACGGCGAAGAGAATCTGCCAAGCAATGCTGGCCGACTGCATATTGAGACTGAGAGGTTTGCAGGAGAAAATCTGCGGCCAGTGGACGTAAGCGGCATCAGAATGGCGACCTCCGATGGGCCAGATAATGTTCGTCGTGAAATGCCGGTGCGCAATCCCTTGGATCGAATGACCCACGCCTCGCGAGATGCAGGGCTACACCGCTTTCTGGAGGTAGCAAGCGGGGAAAAATTCAAAGTGCATCTGCGCATCGTCAATCCGTTGGATTGCGATATAGGGCTGTTGGGACTATGGGTTCGAGAGCTGAACTACGGCATGCTTCGAATCGGTGCGCTTTCCAGCATCGGACGCGGGCGGATGGAAGTCCAAAAGCAGAAGTATGGACTGTGGAGGCGGGCGAATGCGCCCAGACTGCAGGAACAAGATCGTTTCAGCGATGAGACAGATGGAAACCTGCCAAATGATATTCTTTCAGGATTGTGGAAATGCCATACTATTTCGGCGGAGGCTTTGCTCGAATTTACCCCGTATCTCAGAGAGTTCACAGGAGGTAGCATCGATGACACACTATCCGAATCCATTTGATTTCGTGCCGTTTCCCTCAACTCCTATCCTTCGAGCCGAAGAGCAGTTCAATGCTTTGGGTGAAAAGGTAAGCGGGTATCTCGAGTTGGAGATCAAGGCGCTCACGCCTGTACACATAATGGGCAAGGTTGAAGCAAATCCATACCGCAGCTCCATGTATCAGCAGGATGGTCGGCCATGCATCCCTGCCTCTAGTATCCGTGGCTGCCTGCGCTCCTTCACTGAGGCGCTAACTGGAGGCTGGGTCACGCAGGCAAATCCAAAATACGAAAAGGTCTATGGCGGTGCGCAGCGCAATAAGGGCAGGCACGTTGGATTCCGCACGTTCGAGGATTACAGAAGCAATCGCTCTAGTGTGCATAATCGTGTCTCGCCGCCTGCCGTAAATTCTTCCTTTAAACCTATGTCTGGAGGAGAAAAGCTGGACGTCGCATCATATCTGTTCGGCATTGTCGCTGAAGGCAAACAGGAAGTGCAGGCCAAGAAAAGCAAGCTTTGGGTGGATGATGCATTTCTTGCTCCCACATCCATTACGAGTGAAGGTTGTTGGATGCCAGATATCGCATTGGGAAGCGCCTTTATGGGTGGTGCCAAGCCCAGTGCATCAAATTGGTGGTATTTCCAGCCAGCTGAGGTATGGGAACGCAATCTGCCTCGCTCTGCTCCTGTGGCTGAGTTCATCGGTGAACATTTCAGGGGGCGCAAATTCTACTACCATCAGGACCCCGCCAGATGCATAAGTGAGTATGATCCAAAAACCGGCAAATGGAACTACCCGAATAATGCATTTCATCCTCTGCAGCTAGAGTGCATGGCATCAGAAAAGAAAACATTGCCGTTTCGCATATATCTGGATAGAGTACCCCAGCCGTTATTCCGGCTTCTGGTAAACATCCTACTGCCTGGCGAACACATCCGTCACAAGTTGGGTTATGCCAAAGCTTACGGATATGGCTCAATCGAGTTTATTCTCAAATCGGCAAAACTTCGTAATGCAGGACTTGGTATTCCAAACGTTTTGGAGCCAATTAATGTGCCCAATGAGAATTTGACGAATGAATCATTAGCGAAATTAGGATTTGCAGATCTTATCGATCAAGAGGCTCTGGCTTGCCTTGCTAGGATCCTTGGATGGCCGGATGAAGACCTGCTTTTCATGTATCCGCAATACCGAGAGCATGAATTCAAACAGCCGATCCAATATGCGAATTTCAGGCGAATAATGCTTGGTGCAAGTATGCCAGCCAGGGCCCCGGTAGATGTTAGACTGCCACACCGTGGCCGGACCATCGCCAATTTGCTTTGGACACTCAAGCATCCGATTGATTTCCGGCTTTATCAAGAGAATGCAATAGGCTGGCATAAAATTGTGAAACGGACTCCTTGAGATCAGAAGGAATGTAATTATGACTGAAAACGACATAGCTGTGAGGCAGAACCAACCCGACATGATTCGTTACTTGGCAGCTCAACGTCAGCTCTATAGCGAAGAAAAACAATGGAAAATGACCTGGTATGCAGTTGTGACTGCTATCGCACTTATGGCGACAGGTTTTCTTCCTGCCACTGATAAATTCCTTCCTCAGCTTACCGCTATAATGGCTGCCGTGGCCATCGTGGAACTCGTCGTGTTGCCATTCATTGGCAAAAAGCGCATAATTGCAGCTGGGATCCAAGAGCTTTTTGATTGCGAATTGCTCCATTTGGAATGGAATGAGATGTTGGTAGAAAGACCAGATCCACACCAAGTTGACGGAGCTGTTGATCGCTTCAATAGGCAGCCAAATCAAGGGGAGGCTTACGACAAGCTTAAAGACTGGTACTCTGGATTTACAGCAGAAATCCCCTTTACGCAGGCGCGACTGATATGCCAAAAGATAAACCTTTGGTGGGACGAAGAGGTGCGCAGCGAATGGCAGAAATTCTTATATGTTGGATCGGGAATCGTGATCATAATAAGCTTCTTGTTGGGACTGTTTCGTCAATGGCCTGTTACAACTTACTTCACGGGGCCATTCCTGCTGCTTGTTCCGGTAATCCTTATGGCGTTTAAGACTGCCTGGAGCCAGAATTCAGTACGCAAACACCTTGATGATTTGAACAGGAAGTGCGATTATCTGTTGCGAGATGCAAAGCATATTGATGCAGACGAGGCGTTAATCCTTCAGCAATCCCGACAGCTTCAAGACGAAATCTATCGCCACCGCAGTACAGATACAACTGTACCAGACTTTATATACGAGCGGGTGCGGAAACGAAAGGAGCAGCACTTAACCTAGTCCGATGTAGGTAAACTGCAGCGGTGCACACCGCTACAAAAAAAGGGCACCGCTGCATAAAAGATGAAAGCAGGCTAAGCAGATCCATCCCTATGGGCTTGCAGCGAAATAACTTAAGTGGAAATTCGTATGGATACCTCAAGAGATCGATATGCTTAGGCAATGCATAAATCAGCAGTGTCCAAGATAGCATTTTCAATGGGCCACTTCTCTTAGAAATGGACAGTTTATTGTTTCATGTCAAACCAAAAAACACTGGGATTTGTTTCAATTGGGCCACGTCTTTTCAGACATGGACAGATAGAGCGCGCGCTCGAAATTCTCGGAAAGTATTTTCCAGTTTCAATTGGGCCACGCCTTTTCAGACATGGACAGAAAGAAAAACCTGTTAATCCTGCGGTCCGAGAATGGTTGTTTCAATTGGGCCACGCCTTTTCAGACATGGACAGTAGAGTACTATAATTTTCTGCATCGTCGCCGCCCGCTGTTTCAATTGGGCCACGCCTTTTCAGACATGGACAGGCCAGACATATCCAGGGCAGGAAGTCCCGGTAGCAGGTTTCAATTGGGCCACGCCTTTTCAGACATGGACAGAGAAGGTTGAAGCCGCCAATATGGCCGCATCGGGCTGGTTTCAATTGGGCCACGCCTTTTCAGACATGGACAGATCGACCATTTTTCGACCTTTGCTGCTATCGAAAAAAAGCCGTTTTGCGAGAGGTCCGTTAACCTAGTATAAACTTACGGAATGTGCCAACGTCTTCACAGGAGTCATCGTAGTGCAGAGGCATTTCGAGCGCCTCCTGAACCTCCCGGAACCACCTAACCTCTCGCAATGATTTCATACTATATCTGCATTTTGTTTAAGTACTGGCATGGATCAGCAGATTTGAATAGGAATTGAGATGAACAGAAATCTAGCTGTTGGACTCAGCCATCGACCATTCATCGAGAGATCATTTCACATGCTTGCTCTGAAGCTCGATCGAAACTTCTCACTTCATTGAGCATCTGGGCTTGGTCCGAAGCCAAGGGAGCACCATGGCTGTAGCTTCAGCAAAGTTTATAGCCTCCGCTGTCCTTGTTCCTGCTGACATTGGCAACCACCATTGTCTATTGGCATCGTATTCCAGTACGATGTTCAAGCAAGAATAGGCTCAAGAGTGGCTATTCGAGGGTTTAGATATCCACTCTTGCCTTTTTCTTGTTCTCGCGCACTTTTTGCCGCAATGCCTATCACATCTATCTCGAGATAGTCGCCAGCTTCGGCTCCGAGGATTTCTCGGATTTCATTTGGGATGGATACCTGTCCGCTTTTAGCGATTTTTACTATTGCTCGCATAATTCAACATGCAACTCTAATCTATATCAATCTTTCTCTCAATATAGTCTATTGTAAAAATAAATTCTATTTTTTAGTGTAGAATAACTTAATATACTATTGCGTAATAGAGAATGTTGGAGTGTGACCCAAATGATCACTACCCAGCCCCAATCAATAGTCCGCATCGCCCCGCAGGGCACAGAGATCGTGCGGATCTCGTTTGTGAGCCACACGGGCAGAGAGAACACAATCTTCGTGGAGCTGCTCCCCGGCGCGGGCTACCGGATGCCCTTTGCGACTATGATCAATCTCTGGGACATCCACGGCCACATGATGGGCAAGGCCTACCCCACCATCGAGACGTTCCTTGATGACTCCGCGCCTGGCTGGAAGACCTGGCGAGAATGCTCTCCCCTGCCTGCCCCTACCAACTCCGAAGAAACCGCCATCATCAAAGCTGCCCTTTGCCGCGCAGACATCCACCCCAAGCGCGTCCGCCACTATCGCGGCCCCTTAATCATTACCATGGACCGCCCGGAAAGATACGAAGGCGAGTTCCTGCAGATCGAAATCCTGGCCTGGGAAGCCCTAGATGCAGCCCCCAATGCCCGCAACTGCTGCACAGGCATCCATGTCTTTAGCCAGTTCCACGGCAAGCTCGCCGCGAGCTATGAAATATTCAGGAGGTGTAAATGATGAAACCCAAAAGCAGAAGCGTACTGCAGCAGGAAGCATCAAACATTTTCCAGAACCTGGAAACGAAATACCAGCCCTGCGAGATGCTCTACATCGTGTCCGAACTGATGAAGACCATGTCCCTCGCGATGCTCCAGCGAGAGCAGGAGGTAGAGCCGTGAAATGGACGGAAACGAAAGAGCAAGCCCTTAGTCCTGCAGGCTCTTCCGAA
>JAJRAX010000364.1 GCA_028679775.1 Methanothrix sp.
AGCGAAACCGGGCAGTGCTGACGGCCCGCAGCCAGCTCAGAATTCCGTCTCAGGAGTTCACCGTGGTGCCCTTTGCGAAACAACCGGAGTTAGGGCACAAGACGTCCCGTGCAAGCGTGGGTGCCGGTTGGCGGAATAATGATACATTCGAAGAAATCACCGTACGAGCCGGTTATCACGATCTACTTGATCCAGAGATCGGCTATACGCCGGATGCTCAAATAGAAATCGCCTCCCTCACTGCCCGGCATTACAATCGTGCTGATCAGACGAGGATTGAGCGGGCGACGCTGGCCAATGTCCTGTCCCTCTCACCGATCGACTCGGTGTTCCATGCTCCTTCGTGGAAAATCAATCTGGGCCTGCAGACGATTCGTCACCATGATTGTCAATTGTGCAGCAACGGCGTCATGAACGGCGGCATTGGGGCGGCTCTTGAGTCTCGCTTGCTGAAACGGGAAGTCTTGTTCGCCTTTGCAGAAGCCGAAGCAAACTATAGCCGCGCATACCAGGAGCGCCATCGCATCGGCGGCGGCGGAACGGCCGGGATGCTGGCCGACTTGACCGAGCGCTGGAAAATCATGGCGACAGGCACCTATTTGAAGTATGCCTTGGGCGAGAAATCCGACGACATCAGGTGGTTTGTCGGGTCACGCTATACACTGACACAGAATTGGGCGCTCAGAATGGAATATAACCATCGTGACCATGATAATGATGTCATGGTCAGCGTGCAGGCGTTCTTTTAGCAACTGACGCAAGGCGTACCTGTTTCCTGTTGTGAAGGGCTCGTTGAAGCACGGACCGGTTGATCGGTTCTCGGAGTCGACCGTCTTCTCTCTATGTATTTTTCCTGCGACTCCTCTGCCTCGATCACGACCTTTGAAATAGGTGGAGGGGTGTAACCATGAATTTCGAACACCTTATTGTCCTGTCCATACACAATTCGGGTTTCTTCGTCGTGCGGTTGAATGAGCTCAATGACTGTGAGAATTGGCTCCGCTAGTCCAAATGTGGCGAGGTCGATGTAGAAGTTGACCCAAGCCCGTCCTGAGTTGGGCGAATTCGACATTTCATACTTGTAGGTAGATTCCTGCTTCCCGTCAGCCAGCGCATTCGCGGCCGCGGGATGGCCAAATTCCGCTTCCACTTGGTTCCTGGGGGCCCCGACCGTGATGTAATCGAAGTTCGGTTCTTTCTGTCCACTGAGCGCCATTGCGATTGAGCAGCCTGACAAGATGAGTAATGCATAAAGCCCGCAGATTGTCGTTGCGATCTTTAGTGCCATACAGACCTCACAGAATGGCTGTCATGCAGTGCAAGTGACCAGCAACACTAACGCGAACCCTGTAGATAGCGAAATCTCAGAATCATCACAAGAAAAATCTTGGCTTATCCTCTCAAAAATGGAAGTATTATCGTCTCAGATCCCTCGTCTTTCATTTCCCGGATAGGTTCGGCTATTCTCCCTCCGTGAACATCCTCGATCAATTATTCGTCTATCATCCTGAGCCCTGGCAGGACCGGGACTGGGCTCGGCTTACAGGGTTGCCGCTCGAAGAAGTGTGGTTTCAGGCCCCTGACGGCGCGCGCCTTTTTGGGTGGTATGTCGAGTCTTCAGCCACCGATGCGGTGCTGCTCTGGTGCCACGGCAACGCCGGCAACATCATCAACCGTCTTGACAATCTCAAGCTTCTTTACCAACTGGGACTGTCGGTCTTCTTGTTCGATTACCGGGGTTATGGGAGAAGCCAGAGTCTTCGGCCAAGTGAAGCGGGGCTATACCAGGATGCGTTAGGTGCCTACGATTACCTGACGCGCACCAGGATGATTCGCCCTGAGCGAATCGTGATTTTCGGCCGATCGCTCGGGGCCGCGGTGGCGGGAGAACTGGCGGCTCAGAAACCGGCTGCCGGTATAATTCTCGAAACGCCCTTTCCTTCCGTTGAGGCCATCGCCCGATTTTATTATGGCGGTCTGCCGGTCCATTGGCTGCTGGGCGCGGATTTTCGTTTGATCGACCGACTACCTCATCTCTCCCTTCCCAAGTTGATTATTCATGGCGATAGCGACGATACGATCCCAATGGAGTTCGGACGCCAAGTCTTCGACGC
>JAJRAX010000200.1 GCA_028679775.1 Methanothrix sp.
AGCTGATGATCTAGTGGCTGCAAATAATTCCTCGGAGAATTCGGAGCTAAATGTGACTCTGCTCGATTTTGGCCCTATTGGGGATCATGGCTGGACGTACGAGGCCCATGTGGGGGCATCCAAAATGGCAGAGCAGCTTCCTTATGTCAACTTATCTGAAAGAGAGAACGCTGCGGGTTCTGGCGCCGCCGATCTACTGAGAAATTATGCCCAGGAGAGGGGAGGTCTGATATTCTGTCACAGCTCGGCCTTCGCTGATGCAATCCGTGAAGTAGCTCCACAGTATCCGAATGCCATCTTTATGTGCGGTGGCGGCACGGAAAAGCTGGCAGATAATGCCGGGGTATATTACGAGAGAATCTATGAGGCACAATACCTAGCGGGAATTGTAGCGGGCAATATGACCAAGACCGATAAAGTCGCTTTTGCGGCAGCACTTCCCACGTCTCAAGTAGTAATCGGAATCAATGCCTTTGCCAAAGGAGTCGCCGCCTCCAATCCCCGTGCCCGGGTTTATGTAGACTGGATCGGAGGATGGTATGATCCTGAAAAAGAGCGTGCAGTAGCTTTAGCACTTATAAATGATGGGTGCGATATCATAACTCACTGGTCGGATTCCGACGCAACAGGCCAGACTGCAGACGAGATGGGCATCTACTTCATATCTTTCGGATCAGATGTAGGCAGGTTCTCTCCGCGAGTATTTCTTACTGGTGCTGTCTGGGACTGGCAGCCTATTATGACAGATATCGTTGAGTCGGTGCATAATGCAACGTGGTACACTCATCCATCACAAGAATGGTGGTATGGGCTCGCAGAGGGTGGTGCAAAGCTGGCACCTTTTGGTGAAATGGTTCCCGATAGTGTCAGATCTTATGTGTGTGAGAGGCAAAAGGAGATTGTGCAAGGTGAAATGGTGATCTTTCCAGGGATGAGCGATGAAGTGCTGAAAAAGATGTATTATCTCGAAACCAATGTTGTGGGCTCTCTGCCATGAGGCGATAACAGATTTTTGTTCTATTGGCTCGCCTGCCAGGCCCGCAGCACTTCCGCCACAGACCAGGCCTGAGAGATGCATCCTCCTGGTCGCTGGGGAGAATCGCCATCAAAGACCTCTGGGATGGTTTCTATCCCGACCGATGGAAGCGTCAAGAGCGGTCGCAGAGTCTCTTTAGCCTTGCGGAGAACCGGCTTTTTCCTGCCTTTGATTGCGATCAGAGCATCGATGTAAGGTCCCATGAGCCAAGGCCAGACGGTTCCCTGGTGGTATGAACCATCCCGACGACCTGGGTCTCCCTCATATCTGCCCTCGTAGCGTGGGTCGGACGGCGCGAGGGTGCGCAGCCCAAATGGGGTGAGCAGATCTCTGGTTACCACCTCGAAGACTGCTTCTCTCTTGACGGCAGGCAGGAGATCTTTTATTCCTGCGGCGATTATCTGGTTGGGCCGGATGGATGCGTCCTCAGGGTCTATCACATCGTAAAGACAGCCTGTCTCGCTGTTCCAGAACCTCTGGAAGCTGTCTTTCACTTTTTTCGCAAGCCTTGAAAAATTCGGATTGGGATTTCTTGAACCCTTTCCCAGTTCCAGATAAAGCCTGTTCATGTCCAATAGAGCTGAATACCAGAGGGCATTGATCTCGCAGCATTTTCCGGATCGCGGGGTGACTGGCCGGCCTTCGAGACGAGCATCCATCCAGGTGAGAGCCGGGCCGCAGAATACAAGCCCGTCCTCGGCGGCACCGAAGTCCTCAGCCGGCCGGCAATATCGGTGGAATACATCCAGCAACCTCGGCCAAATCTCTTTTAAGAACTGGCGGTCCCGGCTATGCTCAAAATAGATTGACACAGCCCTCACAAACCACAGCGACGCATCCACTGTATTGTAGGATCTGGCTCCCAGGTCGTTGGGCAGGACTCCATTCTCCATGGCGCCTGCAAATGACCTCAAGACCATTGCCGCCTCTTTTTCGCGACCGGTAGTCAGCAAAAGCCCTGGCAGGGCGATCATGGCATCACGCCCCCAATCATCAAACCAGTGATACCCTGCGATGATGCTCAGGCTCTTGCCTCTCTTTGCCAGGAAGCTGTCTGCGGCCATTGCCAGCGCGGGAATTGGTGCCTTCAGCCCGGCTAGGCGAGACTTCTCTCGTTTCATCTCAGTCTGCCAGTCGGGCATGCTGCTCCTCCTGGTTGAGGCTGATATGGCGAAGAAAACGTCTTCGGATAAATTCATCTCGAAGCTGCCGGGGCTTGCTAGGTCTTCATTCCAGGCTAGACCCCGGCGACGCTCAGCCTCGTATTCGAAGTTGTAGTAGACATCCTCGTTGGATTGATACGCCGGACCGTCTGAGAGAAGGAATAGGGATACGTCCGGGAGGGCTCTTGACCTGATGACCGCCCCTCCTGCCAGAGGCTCCTGGCTCATTTTCGGCAGTGATGAGGCAGCATGAAATCCGCGGCTGTGGACCAGCGGAACAATGCGCAAATGGCCTTGTCCATTTTTAATCTTGTAGGTGATGATGGTGGTGTTCTCGCCTTGGATCATGAACACTGTCTTCTCGATACTGCAGTCGCCGATCTGATAGCAGAATCGCGGGAACGGGTCCTGGCGAAATTCCTTGAGGTATTTGAATCCTTGAGGATGGATCGTGCCAGGGTACTGGTGATTGGCCAGAGACTGTCCGTCTATCTCCTCGTCCAGAGATGATAGCAGAAGCCATCGATCCACTGGGGGGTGCAGCGCTGCCACGAGGAGTCCGTGATAGGATCGGGTGTTGCCGCCTGAGATGGTGGCTGAGGCATAGCCGCCCAGGCCATTGGCCAGCAGCCATTCGCGGCTCGCGCCCTCTTCATAACTGCCCGGTCGGGCAGCAAATGACGTCATCATTCATCCTCCGATAGCTGATTTTCAACTGCTTTGATCAGGCTCTTTCGGAGCCTTTCACCCCTGAGGCTCTTTGACTGGTCGATCCTCTCTGCCAGGTCTGAATCACCAAGGCTGGTCTCTGCCCAGAAGGCCAGATCGCCCCTACTGTTGTGATATTGAAGCGACTCGATAGACACTGTTTTCAGGATATTTTGCAGGCCCGCGAGGCTCCAGGCCATCTCTCTGGTGAACTGGTCCACACCTGTAGCAAAGAGGAATGGCGAGTCAGCCAGATGGATTTTCTTCTTGAGCCGGTAGTGAAGGTCGCCTAGAACGCTGAAGTATGTAACTGATGCATCATAAGGTATGCCGTAAGGGCTGAAGTAGCTATGAACCTCTCCGGGACCACCGCCGTGAGTGAAAATGTAATAGAGGTGATCGGAAATGCCCAGAGTTCTCCAAATCCTCAGGAGATCCTCATCTCTGCTCTCTTTGACTGGGGCCTCCAACCTCTTTTGGTAGATGAAGCAGGCCTGCTGCAAGGCGTTTCCCAGCCAGCAGCTCGTATCCCTCTCGATGTCCGCCCAGGAGACCGAATTTGGAACCGATAGCTCTCTATTCGGGGCAATCATCCGGGCGATCTCCTCTGGTGTCGCAAAGCGGAGGTTGTCATGCTTTCTGACCTCGTCAGGCAGGTGGCGCAGGAATTCGAAGATTCCCGTGTCCACCCACTGATGCTCTCCGAATGTCTCATAGTCGCAGAATATGTTTATGCATTGACCTGGCGCGGTTGCGAGCCAGTTGGCATACTTGTCGGCGGTAAGAGGGTACTCCTTCCAGTCATGTGAGGAAAACCGAAATCCTATGTCATCTGTGAGCTTGTAATTTCGCAAAAGCAGTGAGATTTCCGTCTTTGGTGGTCGGTAGACAAAATTTGGGTCTGCAACTATGCCCTCGGTAAATATGGCTTTGTAACCCAATCCATCGACCATCTTTGCAATCTCATCATTGTAAATCAGCTCGGTGTTCTCGAAGGTTGTAGGGCGCTTGGAAAAGATATCCCAGATCAGCTCCCTGTGCATCTTTACCTCCTCATAGAACTCGCTTTTATCCTCGTAGAGGCTGGCCAGGCTGTGATAGTAGGTCTGCTCCATCACCTCTACTCTGCCGGTGTCCACGAGCCTGACGAATGAATCCAGAACATCGGGACGGCAACTGCGGCACTGCTCTAAGAAGACGCCTGAGAAGCTGTAAGCGACTGAGAAAGGCCGGTCCGATCCCTCGTATCTCCTAATGCACTCTGAGATCACTTCGTTGGCGGGCAGATAACATTTGTCGGATACTCGCTCAAAGATCCTTCTGTTCTCAGAATCATCGAAATAAAAGTCACGCAGATTGGGGACGACCTCTTTGAGCGGAGATCCATCCCAGAAGAAATTCTTCTTGAGCCGGAGGGGTTGGTGGACCTCAAAAGAGAGGGATACAAGGGTCATGGTTCATATATTGGGGCGCGAAATATTTACATCCTTCGCGCAAATTTTTGATATTATCTGCGTCTGACCAAAACGTTTAAACGCACAAACATCGTTCTCTGTGCTTCCAGTGGGGGAAGCAGTAATGTTAATTGGATTTACTATGATCAAGGTTAGCCCCGGCCAGGAAGGATCGGTTTATGCCAATCTTCAGAAGAGGCCGGAGATAAGGGACGTTTATCGTCTCTTTGGAGAGTATAGCTTCTTTTTGGTCATGCAGGCCGAAGAGAGAAATGCATTCAGCCGAATGCTCGGCGAGATAACGACCAGGGAGAATGTCATAAAGGCCGGACCCGTTCTCTTCAGCAGAGATAAGTGCGATAGGGGCGCGGGCCGTCCTGATCCTGTTCCTGTCTGCAGTTAAAAATAAGCCCCTGGCAATTCCTATTTTTTTTCTTCTTTATTTTCAGGTTCTATGAGCGGCGCGAACTTGGTTCCGTAATAGATTATGCCCCTGTCGCCTTCCTTTCCCAGGATACGAAATACCGGTCGCACGCGCATGCCGATTTTTGGTACCGTCAAGCTGGAGACTATCTGGCCGGTGATCTTGGGTCCCTCATCCAGTTGAATGATGGCCAGATTATAGGGCGTCAACCTCTCGAATTCCTCGGTGGCGTTATAGATGGTCGTGAATGTGACGACCGTCCCTGTTCCCCCGAATGTGTACTCCTCCAAGTGTGCCCCGCGGCGGCAGTTGGGGCAGAGGTTTCTCGGCGGGAAGAAGTATTCATTGCAGCGGGTGCAGTGTGTCCCGGAGAGATTGTATCTCTGCGGTATGCTCCTCCAGAATCTAGGCGCTTGGGTTGTCATCTTCACCTCGTAAATATGTGGACCAATGCTGTTCCGCCGGAGCCGCCCACATTATGGGCCAATCCTATCTCGGCCTCGTCCACCTGACGCTTGCCGGCTTCTCCTCGAAGCTGCAGTGCGATCTCATAGGCCTGCTTGATTCCCGTAGCTCCCACGGGGTGCCCGCAGGCCTTCAACCCTCCGGAGGTATTGATGGGAATATCTCCACCAAGAGCTGTCAACCCATCCTCAGTGGCTTTTCCGCCAAGTCCCTTCTCAACAAATCCCAGGTCCTCGATGGCCAGGATCTCGGCGACCGTAAAGCAGTCATGTACCTCGGCCACGTCCACCTTCCGGGGCTCGATTCCGGCCTGGGCGAAGGCAGATCTTGCTGCATGAACTGTGGCATCGAGCGTGGTCAGGTCGCGGCGGTCATGCAGGGCAAGGGTATCGCTGGCCTGGCCGCTTCCAATGATCCTAATGGGGCTCTCCGAGAGCTTTTTTGCGATTTCAGTGGGCGCGAGCACAACTGCCGCCGCACCATCTGATATGGGCGAGCAGTCCAGGACATGCAACGGATCTGCTACCATAGGTGACTTGTTCACGTCTTCAACAGTGATCTCCATGTGATACTGAGCTATCGGGTTCATGCAGGCATGGTGGTGGTTTTTCACAGCCACGGCCGCCATCTGGTCATGGGTGGTCCCGTATCGGCGCATGTGAAGTTTTGCCATCATTGCGTAGAGCGCTGGAAATGTCGCCCCGAA
>JAJRAX010000201.1 GCA_028679775.1 Methanothrix sp.
CGGCCCATCCTCCGGGCCCCAGATCCGACTCAGCCCCTCCAGCGCCTCACGCTCCTGAGCAGAAAAGCCCCGGCGGGCGTAGACCGTGACCACTGTTATCTGGCCCTGGCGATCGTCGCACTCGCAGAGGATGTGAGCGTGCCTGTGTCCCTGCAGGGGCCTTTTTAGCTCGTCGCAGCCCGTAAAGACCCCGGCCCCGTCTGACAGGCTGACCAGAGCATCATGAATCCTTTCGGCCAGAGGCAGGGCAGAAGTGAGCGACGGCACCCTATCACCAGATACCGCATAACGAGCCGCAGTGGGCCACCCAGACATCAACACTCTATCCTACCTCTTGTCAGTCATCTTCAAAGTTGTCTGAAGATAGCTCTTTCTATTTTGATCGATAAGGGAAAAGCTATAATTAGACGAAAACCACCTTCAGAAGATGAGAGAAGGAGAATATAATGTCGGAGGATCAAAAAGCAGTCTTTAGCCGGGCTCCGGAGATATTTAAAAAGCTCCGGCATGAGATCGACAAGGTCATAGTCGGCCAGAACGTGGCCATCGAGCAGCTCTTGGTCGCAATCATCGCAGGAGGCCACGCCCTCTTGGAGAGCAACCCAGGCCTCGCCAAGACCCTCCTGGTCAAGACCACAGCCTCCTGCCTGGGCCTCGACTACAGCAGGATTCAATGCACCCCGGACCTGATGCCCGCAGACATCACAGGCACCACCATCATCGAGGAGGTTGACAGAACCAAGAAGTTCCGCTTCGAGGCAGGACCGGTCTTCTCCAACATCGTGCTCGCAGACGAGATCAACCGGGCCTCGCCCAAGACCCAGAGCGCTCTGCTTGAGGCCATGCAGGAAAAACAGGTGACCGTCGGAAACAAGACCTACCTCCTGGACAGGCCATTCTTCATCCTTGCCACCCAAAACCCAATTGAGATGGAGGGCACATTCCCGCTTCCCGAAGCCCAACTTGACAGGTTCCTGCTCAAGATCTTCATGGATTACCCGAATAAGGAAGACGAGATGGAGATCCTGGAGAGATACACCATCCGATCCGAACCCCGTGTGGACAGCGTCGTGACCAAAGATGAGGTGATCGCCCTCCAGCAGCTATCCCGTGACATTCCCATCTCCGATGAGCTTAAAAGCGCGACCGTAAGCCTTGTCATGGCCACACGCAACTGGCCGGGCGTCCAGTACGGAGCCAGCCCCAGAGCTACCATCGGCCTGATCCTCTCAGCCAAAGCCAGAGCCTTCCTTCACGGCAAAAATTACGTCTCCAAGGAGGACCTGCACGAGATGGCCTACCCAGTCCTCAGACACAGGATAATCCTCGGATTCGAGGCCGAGAGAAAAGGTCTGACCCGCGACCAGGTTGTAACTGACATCCTCAAGAGCCTGTCTCTTTGAGACTATGAGACTGTTAGAGTGGCACCATCATGGACACGGAATTCTTTAACGAGCTATCCAAGTTCGCCCTCTTCGTCAAGAAGCGGGTCTCGACCGCCTACAGCGGAGGCAGGAAGTCGCTCCGCTTCGGCCACGGCATCAGTCCCGTAGGCTACCGCGAGTACCGCAGAGGAGACGACTTCAAGCTGGTTGACTGGAAGGTCTACGGACGAACTGAGAAGCTCTACATCAGAGAGCACGAGGAGGAGAGAAGCCTGGTTGTGCACATTCTCCTCGACGGCAGCGCCAGCATGGGCTACGAGGACAAGTTCACATATGCGTCCAGGTTTGCCGCAGGATTTGCGTATCTCGCCACACTGGAAAACGAGAAATATGCCATATCCCTATTCTGCAAAAAACTGTACCTCGGCGAGCCCAAACGGGGCAGAAGAAGCCTATTTCAGTCGATCGAGGAGCTGGACCGCATCACCCCACGCGGCAGTGCCAACATGCTGACAATCGCAGACCAGATGGAGGCGTCGCTCAAGTCCACGAGCCTTGTGGTCCTGATATCCGACCTGCTGGGTGACACAGATGACATCCTTTCCAGCATCTACCGGCTGTCCGGGCATGAGCTGGTGGTAATTCAGGTTCTGGCAAGCCAGGAGACGGAACTGAGCTTTAAAGGCGACATCAAGTTCGTGGACCTGGAAAGCGGCCAGCCACTCATCACCCGCATAACTGATGCCGAAAGAAAAGAGTATCTAAGACGCCTGGCTGAGCACAATGATAAGATCCATGCGGCCTGCAACCAGGTCGGAGCCGACTACTTCCTCATGAGATCCGACAGGCCCATCTTCGAGGCCTTCTCAGAGATGTTGAGCCGCGCCGTGATCTTGAAGACATAGGAGACTGCAAGAATCAGGACTCAAGAAATTCTGAAACAATGACAAATAAATTCAATGATATGATCAGGCTGGGCTATGGTCAGGGATTCCTCGAACTGACGAATGCAGAGGGAACGGAGATCGTGAAGGAAGAGGAGCTTTCCGCGGCCCCTTCAAACGAGATCGCTAGATCCCTGGATGAGCCTATCGGAAGAAGCCTGGACGATTTTGCAGGCTGCCGATCGGCCATGATTCTCGTAAGCGACATCACGAGGCCTGCCCCTAGCCACCTCATGCTTCCGCCGCTCATTGAGAGGCTCAAGAGCCTCGACATTGCCGACCTGAAGATAGTCTTTGCTTTGGGCACGCACAGAAAGATGACCTCAGTCGAGGAGAGGCTTCTCCTGCGGGACTGCACCAGCGTTCCATACATGCAGCACGACTCCAAAAGATGTGTCTTTTTAGGTGAGACCAAGAATGAGACTCCAGTCGAGATCCTTGATGCGGTCGCTTCCTCAGACCTCATAGTGGCTACGGGAAACATCGAGTACCACTACTATGCTGGCTACAGCGGCGGGGCCAAGGCGGTGCTGCCGGGAGTGAGTTCAGAGAGGTCTGTGATCAAGAACCACAAGCTTATGAGAGATCCCAGATCAACCACAGGCAGGCTTGACAGCCCTGTTCGAAAGGACATGGAGGAGGCAGCAGGCATTGTGGGCCTTGATTTCATGCTGAATGTGGTTCAGAACGGAAGAAACGAGATAGTGCAGGCGGTTGCAGGCGACTTTGTCTCCGCCCACCGCTCTGGGGCTGCGACCGTCGATCGCATGTACCGGCGTCCTGTCCGGCAGGCCGAGATAGTTGTGACCTCTGCCGGAGGCAGGCCCAAAGACCTCAACCTCTTCCAGGCCCAAAAGGCTCTGGACAACGCCAAGAACGCCGCTCTGCCTGGAGGGACAATCATCCTGGTGGCAGAGTGCTCCGAGGGCCTCGGCCACCCGGTATTTGAGCGCTGGGCAGAGAAAGCCACATGTGCGGAGGACTGCTGGGAACGCTTCGGCAGAGAGTACGAGTTCGGAGGCCACAAGGCAGCCTTCCTGGCCAGAGAGTCGATGGTGCATCACCTCA
Organism: Methanothrix sp.; assembly: GCA_028679775.1. Classification (GTDB taxonomy): domain Archaea; phylum Halobacteriota; class Methanosarcinia; order Methanotrichales; family Methanotrichaceae; genus Methanothrix. Next base: position 3,398 of record JAJRAX010000201.1, read on the forward strand.
TCCTGGTCTCGGCATTGAAGAAAGAGACTGCGGAGATGTGCTTTTTCACTCCTGCAAAAAGCCTTGAAGAGGCTCTGAAGATCGCCAGAGAGAGACAGGGAAGGGACGCCAGAATGCTGGTCATGCCTCACGGAAACCTTACGCTTGCTGTAGCAAAGTGACGCCTGACAAACTATAGAAGTGAGGATTGATGTGGCCAGGTGAACGAACTCGCGGTCGAATTATGGACGGAATGGATACCAGCATATTCAATGATCCAGTAGTGGTAAGGAAATTTCTGCCGGACGACCTGCAGGCGGCACTGGAGATCGACAGAGAAGTCTTTGGCGGATACAACCCGGCCATATTCACAGCCTTTTACGAGTACCATTCCGTCAGCACTCTGGTGGCAGACTTAGGCGGAACTGTGGCGGGCTTTGTCTTGGGATTCAAGCATACGCCCTTTGAGGGCAGAGTCTTCTGGCTGGCGGTGAGGCCGGGCTTTCAGAACCGAGGCATAGGCACCAGGCTGATGCTTGAGGTTCTCAGGTCATTCCGGCAGATGGGAGCCATGAGCGCCACACTGGAGGTCAGAGTGAGCAACAAAAAGGCTCAATCGCTCTACTCCATGCTTGGGTTTCGCATGATGGGAATCTGTCCCGCATATTACACGGACGGAGAGGCCGCCATCATAATGAGGATGCGGCTGTAGTCCAAATCAAACTTGGTCAATAAATCTATTACTCCACGCCCCGCGCCGTGAGCCGGAAATCGGCAGTTACCCCCTCAGGAGCTGAGCGGTGCTTGATGAGCTTGGCCCGGCGCAATCCTTCGCCCTTCTTTTCCAAAAAGAGGATTGCTTTGCACATGTGCTCGATGCCGGTGCCTCCGAGAGGCCGGAGCACATTGTTCTCAATATCAGTATAGACCTGATTGGTTATTACTACGGCAATCCTGTGCCTCCTTGCGATCTCCTGCAGCTCGGCCAACTGGACAGTGAGAGTTCGGCGAATGGTGCGATTATCATCCGCCTCCAGGAGCACCCGGTAAAGAGATGTAGCCGAATCGAGGATCACGAGACCCAGATCCCTGCCCGCGATCTTGGATGACTCGCGGATGGCTATGGCCTGCTGCTCAAGGCTCATGGGCTCAAAGATCATGATCTTCCTGGCCATCTCCTCAGCACCGGGCCCTGCGATCTGCTTGAACCTCTCCCCCGAGAAGCCTTCAGTATCAATGAATATTACTCTCAGGCCGCGAGAGACCGCCTGCACCGCCAGTTGCATGACTATGTTGCTCTTGCCTGTGCCCGACTCACCGTAAAGCTGGGTGATTATGCCTGACTCAAATCCACCACCCAGGAGAAGATCGAGGCTGTTGCAGCCGGAAGGCAAGCGATCGAGCATCAGAGATCACAGTGCGCTAAATGGCTTTATCTCTTGTGCGCAAAGCTGTCAATCCTGTCCATTAGCCGATCCATGGCCTCCCTCTCTCTGGGTCCGCCACAGCGATTGATGATCCTCTGCAGCTTCATCAGCTCAATATAATAGGAGTCGGTCCGAAGAGCCAGATACCTTGTGGCAGCAACCGCAGCCTCGATGACCAGGTTTGCTCCCCGGTTACATGCCCGAAAGTCTCTTCTCACGGCCTCGCCCTTGATCAGCTCCACCTTGGCTATGATGATGTCTGACGCGAATGGCTCGCACTTGAAGAGCCCCCAGGCCTCGGCATCTTTAAGGATCGGCAGATCCTCTCTGCGATCGAAATATTCAGGGGGAAGGTCCTCTAAAGCGGTCTCGGCAAATATCCAGGAATCATGAGTGACGTTTGCCACAAACCATCCTCGGGTCAACACATTCTCATAAGTGTGAGTTCCGAGGAACAGCCGCACAAAGAGGCTGTCTTCGTCTCTGATGATGCCGATGGGTGCAGCGTTGATCCTGCCAGAGACCTCGGTGGTGGCAATTATCTCATTTATTCCGTCTTTGATTCCCAGATCATCTAAAGCCTCATTTCCATAGAGCATTATCAAAACCTCAAACAAACCTCAAGCCATTCAGAAGAGAGATAAATAAAGACGCTGCAATCAGATCTGCTGTGGACCCTGGATTGATGTCTCTGGCTAAAAGATCATCATCAAGCTTTTTCGCCTTGCAGAGAGTTGGATCCAAGAGAGCCTCGCCGGCCAGCCGGGAGACCTCCCGAGCGGTCTTTTGGCCGAACTTGGCAGAGATCAGGCTGTCAGGCACCTCCTCCAGCGCCTCAAGAAAGGTCCTGACAACTCCATCGTTGTAACCCCACCTGCACGTTTGAGCCGCCAGTCTTTCTGCAATACGAAATGTGCGGCTATAATTGCTGGACCACTCTCTGGCCACAAGGTCGTGCCCGGCAGAGAGCCTCATAAGATCCAATAGGCTCTTGCCGCTGCTCTTCAGATCCTCCTTCCAGTTTTGATCTTTTAGGCTGAAGCTGTCCACATCGGCCACCCTGGCTCCAGCGATGGCAAACGCCCTGTAAAAGTCGATGGCATCGTCAACTGTGCTCTCCTCCAGGACGTCTTCCAGGTTAGAACGCAGCTCTCCCGACCTTCCAGCCGCGATGGCTATGGGAACCATGAGTACGAGAGACCCAAAGTGAGTGTTGCTTTTCAAGTTCCATTCCCGCCAGGCCTCCACTCCTTCGAAGATGAGCAAGCCCGGACTGCACCTGCCACAGGCAGCCTTAAAGAAGACGGGATACGCGGAGACTGCACTGGCCAGGAAATGATGAAACGTGATATCAGAAAAATCGTGACAGCGATCCACATTTCCGGGCTTGGGGCTCGATGAGAGTTCAAAGAGCATGGCAAGCACGGCACACTGGGCCACGCGCTCAGGCATAAGATCTGGATCTTCGAACATAGCTCAGGCTCATCAAGAGGTCTTGGTGAGAATCTCTTCAGCCAGCTTCTTTTTCAGCTCCATATACTCCTTGCCGGAAAGCCCGATTTTGGCCATAGCCGCATCCCGCAGATAGCACATCTTGGTTATCTTGCAGCACCATACTAAGCTGCCAAAGCAGGTTCCTTCGCCCTTCTCAAGCGGGGTCCCACGGGCAAAGGAGAGCTTCTTGTACACGAACTCCTCGGCAGTAATGCCCGCCTTCTTGAGGGCTCCGAGCACCGGGCACTGCTTGACTGGAGGACAGCAATATGCCAGGCCGCGCAGATCGCCTCCGGCGCAGATGTGCTTTGGCGCATTGTACCAGCCGCTCAAAGCATCATACTCATGCATGGCTTCCGAGAGCCAATCAGCAAACTCAGGGTCCGCTCCCCGCAACGAGACAACATCTGCACCCATTGACATCAGATTCTTGGCATCCTCAAACTCGTCGATGTCTGCCAGGGCCATGATGACCGGGCCTCTGCAGTCCTTGGCCTTTTTGACCATCTTTGGTCCGACTCCATTCAGGCCGCGCAGGTCGAGATGAATTATGTCCAGCTCGCTCTCCTGCAGCTTCTCCAGGAGTTCATTGGTAAGATCCTCTGGCCGGATTCGCAAAGAGAGGGTGACGCCGCAACGCTTCAACCTGGGAATAAGCTCCAAAAGGCGAATTGGATCGCGAATCTTGGTCAGCCTCAAATCCAAGAGACAGAGATGTCGGCTCGCGAGGCGAGCTGCCTGCACAAGAGGCTCATCCCTGGAGCAGGTGACTGACAGACCAAATGCACTAGTTTCATTTCTGGCTGACTGGTTCTCACTGATTCTATCTAAGCTAGCCTGCATCTCCTCAAGAGAGACCTCATCCAAATCGAAGCCATCCAGCAGGAGCAGTCCGGCAGCAACATTGAGATCTGGATTGCTATGTGAAGAAATAACCGCAATGGGATTATCAATATGCAGATATCCTACTTCAAGCATCGCCGACTTCGTATGCACCGTGAAGATATCAGCCTTTCGCTTCCAATGAGACTGCCGACAATTGATGCTGAATTCATTTATATCCCAGAAAATGCTAAGGCATTATGATGATACCATGGTGACCATCAAAGTTGATGCAGATGCTAAGGTGAGAGGAACTGGAAAGGACGAAGCCTTGGGGGTGCAGGTCTCAGGACCCGGATCAAACCCAATATCGGCCAAAATATCAGGCGATGCGAAAAGCCCCATCGCTCTCGGGCCCATCGAGGTTGCGCCGATTACTGTAATCCCAGATATGGCAACGGCCGCCAAGAGCATTGACTTCGGAGGCTTGGTCGCAGCACTGACCAAACTCTCAGAGGGCGTCCATGTGGACCTTGCCAATTCCAATGCACCACTCTCCATTGCACCGATCTCAATTGCTCCCCTGTCCATTGCTCTCGGGAAGATTCCAGTGGATCTGACCATCTCGGTTTCCTCTCCCACCCAGGAGGCCGTCTTCAAGGTGGAGATCAAGGGGACCATCGGCGAGTGAAAAAATATTTTAAGCATGATGATGCACTATCTGCCGTGAGGTGTCCATAATTATCCCGTCATGGCTTGTAACTGTGCTGGCCGCAGCACTTCCAGTATCCGAGGTTCGAGGAGCCATACCTCTGGCGATAGGCGTCTACGGATACGATCCCGCCCAGGCCTATCTCCTCTCGGTTTTCGGAAACCTTCTCCCGATAATTCCCCTGCTCCTGTTCCTCGGTCCAGTATCCGACTTTCTGAGACAATGCACTCTTGGTGACAGATTCTTCACCTGGCTCTTTCTTCGCACCAGGAGAAAATATATTCAGGACCATGAGAACTTCGGATTGGCGGCGTTGGCTATATTTGTGGCCATACCTCTGCCCATGACCGGGGCCTGGACGGGCTGTGCCATTGCCTTTCTGCTGGGATTTCGATTCTGGCCTGCGTTCGCGGCCATTGCATCAGGCGTTTTCTTGGCAGGGATCATTGTAACGGCAACAGTTGTTGGCGTTCAATGGCTTGTGTTTTAGGGTCAACTACCCCACCCTAAAGGATGGGGCTTGTGACTGCACAAAAAATCGCGTCACAATAGGCTGGCTGACTTCAGCCCTAAAAGCTATGTTCATAGCAGCGATGTGGTCAGCAGCACC
>JAJRAX010000202.1 GCA_028679775.1 Methanothrix sp.
CAAACCGGATCTTTGAACCAAGATCCTTAACCCTCGGACTGAGGGGGATAGCCTGTGGAGAATCGACCTCCGGCCTGGACCAGATCGTCCGGGTAAGCGTTGGCTCTGCGAAGCAGGAAGCTCCATCCTTCAGGGTGAGGAGGAAGTCACTCGCGCTGTCTTGACCAGGTGCTCGTTTAGGGTTTCATTCTGGAAATGGGCAACAACCGCGAAGACAGTGGTTACGCCAGGGGTTTGACAAGAAATATAGGCCGCGCCGCCATAACAAAGTTGCCCGAATCCATGCTCCACCCTGGCGGATGCCGTTGCCACCATTTCGCTATGAAGGATAATACTCTTGCGCAAAGTAAGTTAAAACGATCGAAAGCTATTTTATTATCTAATTCGTTCTCCTAGAGGAATGAGCGAGGGAACTGTCGAGAAAGAGAAGACGAGCTTTGACAAGCAGAAGCTCGGTCTTAAGAATAAGCTGGATCTCAAGAGCAAGCTGGATTTGGACGACGTGGATTTCGGCATCACCCTGCCATCCACAAACCTGGAAGAGTACATGAGGGTCTTAAAGCTAGCCAGAAAGCCTAGTAGAGAGGAATTCAATATGATCGCCAAGATCTCCATCGCGGGGATAGGCATCATCGGCACCATGGGTTTCGTCATTTACGCGTTGCTTACTGAGCTGCCCAAAGCCTTTTAATCCCAAAAAATTTTTTAGCTAATTTTCAGCACACCTTAGCTCTCGCTTTGTCGAGAGCCCGCAATGTAGCCCCGAACTCCGACTCCACAAGTTTCGTCACGCCCATGGTCTTGGGATGGAGATCCAGCTCCACTGTGACATGATGGTGGCCCAGGTTTCGAAGAGGCCGCACCTGGCGGGGTCCGTTAGTGATGGAAAATATCTCCATGCCTTCGAAAGCCGATGCAGGCATGGCGTGGGGCACGCCGGATATCACTGCAAAGTCGTAATGCTTTTGGCCGGCGAGCTTCCGCACAGACTCACCTGTCACAGGATACTCGTCCAGCCCGCCGATAAGCTGATAGTCCACCTTTCTCTCTCTCAGATCGCGAGCGACATTGGACGCATCTCTTCTGACTTTAGGCAGGCCCACCTGATCGTTCAGGTTGACGAGCGTATCCACCTGGTCGCCAGCTACCTCGGCTACGGCAGCCGTGATGTCCGCGAACATATAGGCGGTCTCCTTCTTGGCATTGAGGATGTTGAGACCTCTCTTGCCCTGCCTGATCAGCTCTAAAAGCCTCGATCCTGCCTCGTATTTCAGGTCGCCCCTCTCCGGTGCCAGATACTCGCTGCTCGCAGCGCCGTAGAGCTTCTCGACTAAAGTGGCCTGCTCCAGCAGTCCCTTCTGCCTCGATAGCTCGGCGTCGTCGATGATGCCCTTGTCTTTGGCAGCCTCGAGAGTGAGGATCACACCTTTGGTGTTGTCCCTGTAGCCTGCATGGACCTCCACCTCCAGGACAGGTATGTCCAGCTCGGCGTTGAGCACTGCCTGATGCAGATCGTCGCCAATGATCATGCTGCTGCATGTGCCGGATATAGCCATCAACTTTGGATGAAACAGCTCATTGGCCTTTTTCAATAATGCGGTTAGAGGCCGCTGGCCTCCAAAGACGAACCCCGCCTCGTCCAGAGCCGTGGTAAGAACCCGCACTCCGTCCTCTTCCAGGAGGCGGGCATGCTTGAAGCAGCATCCGCTCGGGCCATGCAGTATGACCACATCAGCACCGAGGTCACGCAGAGTGTATAGCGCGGCCACAATCGAGCTTGGTCTCGGATGAAGTATAGTTAAGTTTTGCACTTCGCTTGCCATTCATATCACCTAAAGCATTTCACGCACGATAAGAGCCTCTTAGGGCCCCCACTTTCGGCGTTCTCCAGTCCTTCTTGCAGATTGCCGGCCGTTGCGGCACCCAGCTCCTCGGCCAGAGGAATCAGCCTCTCTCCGACCAGGATCAGCCTGGCAATCTCGCTTCTCCGACTCCTGAGCAGATCGGCCAAGGCTGGGATGTTCATGCCTTCGCAGACGGTCTTCGCGTCCTCGCCCACCACCACGACCAGATCGGGCCCGCGGGCGCGATCGAGAGCGCGTGCGACGTCCTTGACCTTGAGCCCGGAGTTGGAGCTATCGAATATGATCTGATCGCCCTGCCGGCGTATCTTCATCCTGCCGGGAAGGCCGTCAAAACCATCAAGGGCCGTTGCGATCTCGTGCCTCTCCACACCTGCGGCGTCCGCAGCAGCAGCAGCTGCGGCTATTGCCGTCTCGTATCCCCAAAAGTCGAGATCTGCCCCAAGATCCAGATGCACCATTTCGCCAGGAAAGACCAGGCTGTCTGGCCTGGCATAGACACCTCCGCCCGCAGCAAATGATACATCCGAAGATATCCTGGCATCGCTGTTGGCAAGAAGCTTCGCCCCACTCTTGGCGAGAGTGAACATCTGCAGCTTGGCGGTGCTGGCCCACTTGGTGCCGTTGGCTATCAGATAATCTCCGGAGAGGCTGGTCAGAATCCCATAGTCGGCGAGGCCTGTTCCACCCAGAGATATCTCGCTGACTAGATTCATAGCTCTCTCGGACTGAGCTCTTTTTACCGCACGTATCACATTTCCTGGAGTGATTGATAGCCCAGTTACCAGAAGACGACTTCTTCCAGCATGCCATAGCTCCAGGCCGCGAGTGGTATGAGACAACACTCGCTCCTGAAAAGAGAGCATCATGGACAGCAAGAGGGCCGTAGAGGTCTTGCTGTGTGTCCCCGTAACCTCGAAGACCTTCATGGTGGGACCCACCCCCGCCATCAAGAGCTCGCCTACTGCCTCATGGTGTGTGATCACCCTCTTTTTCGCCCTCCTTGCCCCAATCAACGCAGGGACTGCGGGAGAGAGATGCACAGGAGCCACAATCAGGTCGAATTCTGCCAGATCCGGGGTGTGATGATAGACCTCGAAGGCCTCGGCCTGAAGTCCCGATTCAACCATCTCATGGGCGATAACAGCCGCGCCGTGGATGGTGTCGAGTACAGCTACCTTAGAGCTTCTTCCGCCCGTTTGCATGCCAGCATCGCAATGCATTCGTCCACGCCCAGGGGCTCGGCACAGATAACCTCCACATCTTTGTCACCGATCTTCAAAATGCCTCTGCGCTTCTGAGGATCAATGCCCATCTCATGGGGAATGTCCTGGCGGGTGTGTACACCGTGAGCCAAAAAGAGCGGAAGAGCCACTATCCTCGATACACCGGTCCCTGCAAAACCATTCAGACCCTCCGGGATGGTGGGATGGTTCATATTGAGATAAGCGGTTCTAACCGGCCCGGAGTGGTTTTTGCCGATCAAATGGGCGAGCGATTCCACCAGTTCCTTATTATAAGGCAGGCTGGAACCATGCCCTAGTACGAGTATGCCTACATCCTTCATGAAAACACCAGTATTACTTTTTACTAATCCCGTATGAAAAGGACGATAGATCCATAAGTACTAAATCCTTTCGAGGCAGGTGGGACGATGGAGGACGACTTCAGGGAGAGGATCTGCATCTGCATGAATTGGAAACAATGGATTATAATATTTTCAGCCAGCATTCTGGCTTTGACGATCTCGATCGAGGCGGCTTCTCCTTTTGAGGTGGTCCTCTGCATTCATGAGAACTTTACTCAGGAGAACTGCACATTTCAGGTCGAGGATATAGACACTCAGGCTGGCAAGGTCTGGCTGCTGCTGCAAGAGGAGCAAGAGCCCTCCCAATCGATCGTCCTCGGCATAAACGATTCAATAGACTTCGACAGGCTGAGGCTGATGGTGACTGGGGTTTATGCAGGCGAGAGGGCAGACCTCGTCTGCCTGAGGATCAACAGCTCAAACCTCGCTTCCCTCAACCCCTGATCCCTGAGAAATGCTTCTCGAAGACGCTGCCAATCTCCGTGGGCTTCTCTATGACGAAGACGTCGTCCATCTTGCGAAGCCGCTCTACATGTTCCGCATCCTCCTTTCGAATACGCAGACGCATCTCGCTGCCGTCAGGAAGGATGGTGGTTATGATTCCGGGCATATAGTCGCAGGGCATGATATAGCTCGGAACGAACGCCTTCTGGGACATGATGGCCGCATTGGAGAGCAGAGAGTCTGCCAGGCCCAATGAGATCTTAGCCACGGTGTTCGATGTGGCCGGTGCTAAAAGCAGGAATTCATAACGCCTTACCTGAAGCTGGCCGGCCAGGAAGGGAGAGTTGGCATTGATCTCCACCCAGACCTTGTCAAAGTGCTTCTCCAGGGTGTTGAAGAGCTTGTAGTACTTTATCACCTGCTCACCAGCCTTGGAGACGAAGACCCGCACGTCTACTACATCGTCGTACTGCTGCTGCAATTTTATCATGGTCTGGACCGTCTCTACAATGCGGTCGCCGCTGCCCGTTATCCCCCAAGCAATCTTCTTCTTTTGGCCATCGTTATTCAATACGATCACCGCCAATAAGTGTCACCATCTCAGCGAATTTTTTAGTCGTCTTTCGCAGAGATCGGAATCCTTCCTGGTCCTCCTTCGCGCCCTCCAGGGTGTCGCGAGACCAGAAGGTTGCCCCCAGGTTGGCACCGAAAAAGCCACCGCTCACAGGGATCATGCCATTGAGAATGAAAAATGCATGGATCTGCTGAAGGGTCAGCTCCTGGCCGCCCATGCGGTCGCCGCCTACTGCGATAGCCATGCCGGGCAAGAGCTTCAGGGCTTTGGGATTGGCGGCCAGCGCGGCTCTTGTTCGATCTATTACTATCTTGGTCTGGGCACTCATGCTCCCGTTGTAGACCGGTGTAGCGATGACCAAACCACGCGCCTCGCGAATTAGGGGATAAAGCTGATGCATGTCGTCCTTCACTACGCACACCCCGTTTTTGAGGCAGTAGTCGCAGTGCCGACAGGGAGCGATCTGTTTGCCGCGCACTGTAAACTGCACTGTCTTCTGGCCCCGCTCCTCCAGCATCTTGAGGGCTTCTCCCAGGATGTACTCAGTGGCCATATTCCTGGGGCTGCCGGATATGCCGAGAATCATGATAGACTATGGGCGCTGAAGATATTTCAGATTGTCGAATCCCGTTCAGCCAGGCGCAGCCGGATCATCTCCTCAACCTCTGCTGATGTGGTACAAAATACCTCTTGCAAGATCTCTTTAGCTGTCTCTAGCTCCAGAATGCGTCTGTCCGGCCTCTCTTTGCAGTAGACCCTCCTCTCGGCCTTTGGCCTCCGAGAGATGGGCCAGCCCATCTGTGCGAAAACTCCTGCCATGATACCCATCTAGTACGTGTAAGAATAAAAGCTTTTCTAGTTAAAATGATAACAGTAAATCATTTTGCGAACTAATAAAAGTATGAGTAAGATACAATTGTTCCGCTAATAATGCCTCAATAAATCCCCTGGCATGATGATAGTGGCACGTCCCGCCGGAAAAAGGATGGCCGTGCGGGGCGAAAGTAATGCAAAGAATATTATGCGGGGATTGGGAAAGCATTAACCATGATCAGGGGTAAGGCTTGGGTCTTTGGAGACGATGTGGATACTGATGTGATCATCCCTGGCAAGTACCTGCGCACAAAGGATGCCACGCTTTGGGCAGAGCATGCTATGGAGGGGTTGGACCCCCTGTTTGCCTCTCAGGTAGAGCCGGGTGATGTGATTGTGGCCGGCAGGAACTTCGGCAGCGGCTCGTCACGCGAGCAGGCCCCCCGCGCTCTGTTGGGTGCAGGTGTGGCCGTGGTGGTGGCCCGCTCCTTTGCTCGCATCTTCTACAGAAATGCCATCAACGTGGGCCTGGCCCTCATTGAGGCGGATGTGACTGTCCAAAAGGGCGACATCGTCGAGGTGGACCTGGAGGGAGGGACGGTGCGGGTAGGAGAAAAAGTCTGCCAGGGCACAAAGCTTCCCGATTTCCTGAGAGAGATATTGGATGATGGCGGCCTGGTGGCACACCGCAGACGGCAGAAAGGATTGGCCTGATCGCATGATCTTTCCAGAAGATTATAAGTCGGTAGGGGTCAAGGACCGGGAGCGTCGAGGCGAGCCGGTCTACTTTGCCACCGAGTATCTCCTCAGTCGGGTGGGGCCCAGGCTTTACCAGGTTACGAGCCGAGGAACGGGATTCATGAGGGAGGTCGCGTCTCTGGAGCTGGTAGCTTCCGGACCGGAGATCATCTTTTATCCGGATGTCGTTGACACCAGAAACCGGGCCAGGCTCATTGAGCTGGCCGACGGCGTCTGCCAAAGCAGTAACGCCAGCACAGTCGTATTTCAGGGGCCGGACGAGCACATCACCTTTGTCAAAGATCCGGACCCGGACCAGATCCTCTGCATCGAGGTCCTGGATGTCACCCCGCCTGATCCACCTTGGCTGGTCCATGTCCTTCGGAATCTGGAGACCTCTGGAATGCTCGGGGACCTTACTGTTCGATTTGTCCCCTGCATCTTAGACCTGCGCCGCTTTGACTGTGAGGGCGTCTATTACCCTTGCCGGGCTTCAGGCCTGAGTCGTTGTCTGGACACAGATCCGGTTGTCCACGAGCACCCCAGAATTGTGGGATGCGAGGTCTCGCGAGAGATTTTTTTGGCCAATAACCCCGGAAAGGATTTCGATTTCGTCAATATCTGCCCTCTGCATTGCCACGAGGAGGTCTTCATGCCCAAGAGGCCGTTTCTCACCCGATGCTGTCGCTCTGAACGGCGGGGAAAGACCAATAAGAACGGACAGCCGGGAATGGTAGTGCATTGGGGAGACGGCCC
>JAJRAX010000365.1 GCA_028679775.1 Methanothrix sp.
GAGGGAGACCAGCTGGTTCCGGGCTGATCGAAGGGAAGAAACACACAGCCCCCGCCATCGCTGGCGGGGGCTGTGTCGTTCGTGCGTCGATCAAATCAGTTCACGTTGAACGAGAACCGGATCCAGGTCGGCGCCGCTTCAGGCGGAGTGTAGAACGGGCCGAAGTCGTCAACGACGATGTACCAGGTTCCGGCTGCGAGGGTCTTGCCGGTGCAGGTTTCCGGCTGGCCGCTGGCGCCGTTGCCCTTGCTGTCGCAGGGTCCCGACTGCCGTGCAAGCGCGGCGTTGAAGAAGTACATCCCCAGGTCAGTTGTGCCCTGCCACGAAGTGTTGAAGGTGAACGTGGTGGGCGCGGCCAGCACCAGCTTGTAGATCCTGCAGTCGCCGCCCAAGCCCGGATCGTCAGTGCACGCCGTGTTGCCGGTGAACGCCCCGAAATCGAAGAAGGTGAGGGACTTGCCGGACGCCGGCAGGGTGATCGTCGGCGCAGTGGCAAAGTCACCCGTGCCCGCGAGACCAGCGCCGAGCGCGGGCGGCGTGATGTTGGTCGACGTGGGCAGCGTCAGCGAGACCGACGTAAGGACGCTCAGCGCAACCCCCGCCACTGTCGCTGGGCCAGCAGCGCCGCCGGGAGACGGCACGAACTTGATCGAACTGCTGTCGGCACTGATGGAGACTCGGAGCGCCACCTGCCCGCCAATTGTCACCGCGGCCGTCGGGAGGATCTTGAATCCGGCGCCCGCAGTGAGCGTGACGGTGTCATTGATCGCGGGGGTCGCACTGACGAACGTGCCCGGGAAGTTCGGGATCGCCGGGGTGGTCAGGACCGAGGCCCCACTGTTCAGCGTGAAGCTGCCAAGCGCAGCGGGCGCGCCCCTGATTACGACATTGGTCACCGTGACCGCGGCGTTGGCGCTGGGTCCGATCAGGAAGCGGAGCTGGGTGCTGTCAGTCGAGACTCCCACCAGGGCGAGGCCGGCCGTGCCCACGGTCACCTTGCTGCCGGCGGGGCCGGGTACGAAGCGGTACCTGGCAGGTGCCGTCACCACGATGGTGTCCCCCGCCACGGCGGACGTCTTGTTGAGCGTCACCGGGGGGGCGGCGGGCGTTACCAGCCGCACATCGGTCTTGAAGCCGAACGGACCAAGGGTCGGAGCCCCCGAGATCTGCAGGCCGGCAACGCGGACCGTGTCATTCGCATTCGGGCCGATGGCAAACCGCAACTGGGTGCTGTCGGTCGAGATGGACGCCACCGCCGCGGCGGCGGTGCCCACCGTCACCGTGCTTCCGCCCACGAATCTGTAACGGCCGGGGGCCGTCACAAAGACGGTATCGCCGCCGACGGCCGCCGCGGTGTTGAGGGTGACCAGAGTCGGCTGCGCCGGCGTGGTTACCGAGTCCACCGACGCCA
>JAJRAX010000203.1 GCA_028679775.1 Methanothrix sp.
TACCGGCGCTCTAGAGATAATCCGGGCAATCGGAGTTGATGTCTCCGGTGTCTTCGTGGGCGTCAGTTCCTATGCTATAGCCAACGGCCAGTACTGGCCTGAGCTGAAGGACACAACGAGCATCACCTATGGCAGCCCTGACTATGAGCAGCTCGCGAAGCTTGATCCTGATGTAGTAATATTATACAAAGCACCCAAAAAGGACGAGGCATTCGATAAGTACCAGGCCATAGGCGTTCCCGTGATCTGCATGGACTGCTTCGACCAGGCGGAGATGGACGGGAGCATCAAGATCTTCGGAGAGCTGTTCAACCAAAGAGCTGAGGCCAGCGCCCTGATCGAATGGTATCACAAGTATGTGGATCTCGTTCTAGAGAGAACCAGCAAGCTTTCACAGTCAGATAGGCCAAAGACCCTCTTTTACAACTATCCTGAATCCAATTATCCACTTCTGAAGGCTGCCAACCGCAATAGTGGCGAGCAAACCATGATCGTCAAGGCCGGTGGAGTCAACATTGCCGAGAATCTGAACAGCTCAAGTGGAGTGGCTGAAGCTGATTGGGAGTGGCTTTTGTCAGAGGATCCGGAGATAATCATAAGCAATGTGGTAGCGGCTGAGGACAAATCCGGGTACAGTGCCAATGAGTCGGCATATGAGTACATGAAGAAAGTTCTCGGAATTTTGCAAAACGACACCACCATTAATTCCACGTCAGCAGGCAAGAACGACCGGATCTTCATTATATGCACTGATGTTAATCGCGGTCCCATGCAGGCTGCCGGAATGGTTCTGATGGCCAAGCTGATTCATCCTGATCTGTTCAAAGACCTCGATTATCAGAGCATTTTGAAGGAATACTATGAGACCTGGCAGAAGATCCCCTACCAGGGCATCTACGTCTATCCTTCTTTGGAGTGAGTCATATGAAAATCACATGCATTGTAGGAAATTCCTATCTGCCAATAATGGCCCAGGCAGCTCAGCGGCTTGCCTTTGATCTGCAGCTCTATTCGACCCAGAGGCTGATTGACCAACCGAGCCGGATTGATGAGGCAATAAAATCATGCCGGGACTGCGATCTGATATTCATCCATAGGAGCAGCGATGCCATTTGGGATGAAATGGAGCCGAGCCTGAAGGAGATTGCCAAGGAGAAGCCTTTGGTCTGTCTTGGCTACGATCAAGCATACTGGATGCTTTCGACCGCCCCGGCCAGGGTTGTGGTCACGGCGAACGCCTATCTGACATTCGGCGGCGAGGACAACGTCTGCAACATGCTTCTCTATCTGGCAAAGGAGATGCTTGGGGCGGATTCATCCTTTTCCCCTCCCTGTCCCATGCCCTGGGAGGGTGCCTATCATCCAGATGCCGATCGTCACTTCGAGAGCATCGATGATTATCTGAAGTGGTATGAGCCTGACGGCAGTCCAACGGTTGGATTGCTCTTCTCCAGATTTTATTGGGTGAACCGAAACCTGGGGGTTGAGGACGAGCTGATTCGAGTCCTGGAAAGGCAAGGCCTGAACGTGATCCCGGTATTTTCCTATTCCGTGCGAGACGCTGATCTTGGCACGAGGAGCATGGCGGAGGTCGTCAGTGACTATTTCTTTGATTCTGGCAGGCCTCGGATTGATGCTCTGGTCAAGACCGTGCCATTCTTCCTGGGACAGGAACAGAGAACGGTAGGCCAAACTAACGGGAACAAGACCGGCATCAATCTTTACAAAGATCTGAACGTCCCAGTCTTCCAGCCAGTTCTCTCCTTCCACATGTCCCAGGAGGAGTGGGAGAGCTCCAACGGCCTCTCAAACGATATCGGATGGTCGGTTGCCATGCCGGAGTTCGAGGGAGTAATCGAGCCGATCATCATCAGCTCTGGAAAGGACAGAGACGGTGTCTTGGAGAGGACGCCGATAATTGATCGCTGCGAGAAGCTCTCCATGAGGGTTAAAAAATGGATCGATCTCGCGAAAAAGCCCGTTGGCGAGCGTCGTGTGGCTTTTATCCTGCACAACAATCCCTGCGCCTCGGTGGAAGCGGCTGTCGGAGGCGGCGCTCATCTCGATACCATTGAGAGCGTGGCCCGAATCATGAATCGCATGGCTGGAGAGGGATATGCCCAGGAGAACGTCCCGGCAACCGGAAAAGAGCTGATCACTACCATCATGGATCGCAAGGCCATCTCAGAGTTCCGCTGGACTCCAATCGAGGAGATTGTGGCCAAGGGCGGCGTCTTAGCCTACCAGACAAAAGAGGAGTACGAGCGGTGGTTTGACACCCTCACTCCACAGGTAAAGGATCGAGTCTGCGAGGCCTGGGGCAATCCTCCTGGAGAGCTGAAAAACGACATCCCGGCAGCCATGCTCTATCAGGGCCAGATTGTGATTACAGGTGTCCGGTACGGCAACACTGTGGTCTGCGTTCAGCCGAAAAGAGGCTGCGCCGGGGCGCGCTGTGACGGGCAGGTCTGCAAGATACTGCACGATCCGGATGTTCCACCCACCCACCAGTACATGGCAACCTACCGATATCTCGAAAATATCTTCGGCGCGGATGTGCTCATTCATGTGGGCACACACGGAAACCTTGAGTTTCTGCCGGGCAAAGGCGTGGGCCTCTCGAAAAACTGTTACCCCGACATCTGCATCGGAACCATTCCCCATCTTTACATCTACAATGCCGATAATCCTCCAGAGGGGACCATCGCCAAGCGCCGCAGCTATGCTACTTTGATAGACCACATGCAGACTGTGATGACCCAGTCCGGGCTTTACGAGGAGCTGCTGGAGGTGGACAGGCTGCTTGGTGAGTACGAGACCGCCAAGCACGACCACGCTCGCTCGCACGAACTCCGCCATCTATTAATCGACGCCATAAAGGCTGCAAAACTGGATAGAGGCATGAAGAAACTAGAGGAGATGCCGGTAGAGGAAATCGTATCCAAGGCCCACAATGAGCTGAGCCGGATCAGGAACACTCAGATCGATTCTGGCATGCACATATTTGGTGAGATTCCACAAGGCGAAAAGAGAGTGGAATTCATCAACTCTGTGATGCGTTTTGAGGGAAGCGGCGTGCCATTACGAAGCACGATTGCGACAATGATGGGCCTATCCATGACTGATCTTCTGGCCGATCAAGGAGCCGTAAACGATCGCTACGGCCAGTCGCATGGGCAGTTGCTGGAGACGATTGATCAACAGTCCAAGAAGCTTGTCGCCATGTACCTGCAGGGTGACGGTGCCAGACCGGATGAGGTCCTGGGGCTCGAAGTGACCGGATTCGAGGACAAGCTATCTGCCATTAAGGAAAAGGTCCTGGATCTTCAGGCCAGAATGGAAGCTTCATTGGAGATCGAGGCTCTGTTCAACGGCATGGAAGGCGGCTATATTGAAGCTGGCCCTAGTGGTCTGATCACTCGCGGCAGAGACGACGTTTTGCCAACCGGAAGGAACTTCTATTCTCTGGACCCCTACCGGGTGCCGACAAGAGCCTCCTGGAAGGTCGGACAGAAGCTTGGAGGTGCTGTAATCGCCAAGCATCTCAAAGAAGAAGGACGACATCCTGAAAATATCGCATTCTACTGGATGTGCAGCGACATCATGTGGGCGGACGGCGAGGACATGTCCCAGATGCTCTTCCTCCTGGGAGCCGAGCCAGTCTGGCTTTCTAACGGACGGTTGAAGGGCTTCAAGGTGATCCCGCTTGAACAATTGGGTCGGCCCAGGATAGATCTGACAATTCGGGTCTCGGGCATCACCCGTGACAATTTCCCCAATTGCATCGACACAATTGACGAGGCGGTGCAGGCAGTGGCCGCGCTCGATGAGCCTCTTTATATGAACTTCGTGAGAAAGCACAGCCTCGCTAACCTGGAGAACGGCACTGCCAAAGACTGGCGGGAGGCGACGCTGCGCATCTTCGCCAGCAAGCCAGGAACATACCAGTCAGGGACCAACCTGGCGGTTTATGCCAGCGCCTGGAAGGATGAGAAAGACCTGTCTGACATCTTCGTCTACTGGAACGGCTATGCCTACGGAAAGGGCGTGGCCGGCAAGGAAGCTCATCAGCATTTCGTCAACACCCTCAAGAGCGTGGATGTGACCTACAACAAAGTTGTGAGCGACGAGTACGACCTATTTGGTTGCTGCTGCTACTTCGGCACGCACGGTGGAATGACCGCCGCAGCCCGTCACCTCTCCGGAAGAGATGTGAAAGCCTACTACGGAGACACCAGAGAGATGGAGAACGTCGAGGTTCGGGATCTCGCAGATGAGGTCCGCCGTGTTGCCCGGACGAAGCTGCTCAACCCCAAGTGGATCGAAGGGATGAAGCAGCACGGCTACAAGGGAGCCGGCGACATCTCAAAGCGCGTCGGTCGCGTCTACGGATGGGAGGCGACAACGCAGGAGGTAGACGACTGGATCTTCGATGACATCGCAAAGACGTTCATCATGGACGAGGAGAACCGCAAGTTCTTCCAGGAGAACAACCCCTGGGCCATGGAGGAGATGGGCCGGAGGCTGCTCGAAGCCGAGCAGAGGGGTCTGTGGAAGGCTGACCCGGAGGTCCTGGATGCACTCAAGAATCTCTATCTAGAGATCGAGGGCTGGATGGAGGAAAAGATGGGCGATGTGGAAGGCGAGTTCCAGGGAGGATCGATCGACGTCATCAACGCAGACGAGGTCAAGGCCTGGAAGGAGAAGATGGCAAAGGTGATCGGAGCGTAAGACGACAAGACTCAGGGCACTGCGCGGGACGACATCATGCATGATGTAAAAGTTGCCGGATCAGTAACCTTAATGTACCCAGGCACTGGATGAAAACTCAGTCATCAGTTTCTAGAGGGATATGTGAGCTATGTGCGGGATCTATCTTGATTATCAGTCTGCCTGTCCTGTAGATCCAAGGGTGCAGGAGTTTGCAGGGCGTTTTCTTGGTCGCGATTTCGGCAATCCTTCTGCCTTGCACTCACGGGGATTGGCTGCTAAAGCTGCTCTGGAAGAGGCGCGGGCACATGTGGCAGAACTGATAAATGCAGAAGGGCAGCAGAGCGTCATCCTGACGACTGGCGCCACTCAGGCCAACAACCTGGCCATCCGGGGAGCAGCCCTGAGAAACGCGGCCAAAGGAAAGAAGCTCCTGGCAAGCAAGATCGAGCACATTTCTGTGCTCAATCCCATGAAGGATCTCAAGAAGGGCGGATTTGACCTAACTCTCGTCCCGGTCGATAGAACAGGCGTCATCGATCTGGTGGCACTGGAGGGCGAGCTTGGCCAGGAGACCATTCTTACCAGCGTGATGTATGCCAACAGCGAGATTGGGACCGTTCAGCCAATAAAAGAGGTAAGCGAGATTGTTCATGAGAAGGGCCTCTTGCTGCATGTGGATGCTACAGCCGCGGCTGGCAAGATTCCGATTGATGTACAAAAAGATGGCATTGATCTGCTCACTCTCTCCTCAAATGATCTCTACGGGCCGCAGGGCGCCGGGGCGCTGTATGTCCGTCCGGGAGTTCGGATTCAGCCGGTGCTCTTTGGCGGCGGGCAAGAGCGCGGCCTGTCCTCCGGCACAGAAAATCTTTATGCTCTGGCCGGGTTTGGTGAAGCTGCAAGGCTGGCAAGGCTAAAGAGAGCAGAAGAGGGCCTGAGGTTACAGGCCATCCGAGACGCCTTGATCCAGGAGATTCTCAAGATCGATGAGTCGTATCTGACAGGACACCCAACGAAAAGGCTGCCGCATCATGCTAGCTTCCGATTCAGTCGCATTGAAGGAGAGAGCATTCTCCTGACGATGGACGCGATGTTCAACATTCAGGTCTCCACAGGCTCAGCCTGCTCCTCACGAACCCTCGAGCCCTCTCATGTGCTCCTGGCCATAGGCTTGAAGCATGAAGAGGCACATGGATCTATGGTGATTACTTTAGGCCGAGAGAACAATTCCGATCAGATACCGGTAATCGCCAATGCTGCGAAAAAGACGGTAGAAAGGCTGAGGGCACTCTCTCCGCTTTAAATGCACAAGATAAAGGTGAAAGAAAGATGGCACAGATTGGTTACTCTAAGGAAGTTATGGAGCACTTCATGAACCCCAGGAATGTGGGTGTGATTGAGAGCCCGGACGGATACGGCAAGGTCGGAAACCCGGTCTGCGGCGATCTCATGGAGATATTCATCAAGGTTAATGATAATAAGGTAGACGACATCAAGTTCCGGACCTTCGGCTGCGGTTCGGCAATCGCAGTCTCAAGCATGGTCACAGAGATGGCCAAGGGCCAGCCTCTAGAGGAGGCCATGAAGATCACCAGGAAGGACGTAGCTGACAAGCTGGGAGGCCTGCCGCCGCAAAAGATGCACTGCTCAAACCTGGGTGCAGATGCTCTTCATGCTGCAATCAACAATTACTGGGTGAAGATAGGCAAGATCAAGCCGGAAGAGGTAAAGACAGAGGAAGGCCACGATGGCGAGGAAGGAGAGAGCTGCGAGACCTGAAAAAAAATTGCATCAAACAACCTGCACCTTTGCCCCTATCCCCGCCATTTGCTCGAAGAACCCCGGATAAGAAACATCCACCGACTCAGCAGTATCGATCTCTGTGCCGCCAGCCACCAATCCTGCCACTGCCAGTGCCATGACAATCCTGTGGTCGTGGTAGCCGTGCACCTTTGCTCCATGCAGCTTTCCGCCGGAGATCAGAAGCCCATCCGGCCTCTCGCGGATGTCTGCTCCCATGCGAGACAGCTCGACAGCCATCGCATGCAGCCTGTCTGTCTCCTTGTGCCTGACGTGCTCGGCATTGAAGACAGTAGTCTTTCCGCGGGCGAGCGCCCCCAGCACAGCAATGGTTGGAACCAGGTCAGGAGTCTTGCTGGCGTCCACATCTACTCCGACCAGATCGCCGCCTTTGACCCGCAAGTCTCCTTTTTCCCGGTCCCAGGATACGCTGGCACCCATCTGGCCCAAAATATCGATGATTGCCGAGTCGCCCTGTCTTGATGGCAGGACGCCTCTGACTGTGACATCGCATCCGGTCACTGCTGCCGCAGCCATCGGGTAGGAGGCGGAGGAGAAGTCTCCGGGAATCGTGTAGCTCTTCAGGCCATAGCTCTGCCCACCTTGAACAAAGAACTCCTGAGCTTTCGCCTGAACTCTTATTCCCGCATCAGCCAGCATGTCCAGGGTTATCTCTGCGTAAGGCCGGGACTTGAGGTCTCCCTCAATTATTATCCTCGTGTCCTCTTCTGCCAGCGGGGCAGCAATGAGCAGCGCTGAGAGGAACTGTGAGCTGACGCCGCCGTTCAAATGAGCTGTGCCACCCCTCATCCTTCCCCGGATAACCAATGGGGCTCTATCGTTGTTCCTGATGGAGAACGCCTGCGCTCCAAGCTCACTGATAGCACTCAAGAGCGGGCCGTTGGGCCGGGTTCGAATCGAGGCGTCGCCTGTGAGGACAGCTCCGTCTGTCAGAGCAGCTACTGCCGAGCAGAAGCGCAGAGTGGTGCCGGAGTTGAGGACATTGATGACATCTTCTGGAGTCCCGGGGCTGTCACAGACGCCTTTTATCTCGACTGTGCCATTATCATCATCAAGGTTGATTTCTGCTCCAAAGGCCTGGCTAGCGGAGACTGTGGCCCGAGTGTCGGCAGAGAGCAACGCCCGCTTTACGCTTCCGCCAGGACCGAGAGAGGTTATCAGAATGGCACGATGGGTGTAGCTCTTGGAGGGCGGGGCATAGACCTCACCTGAGAGAGAAGAGCGTTGTACTGACGCAATCATGATCACGGAATGGTGCAGGAGGTATAAGAAATGCATGCTATGACATATCTTGGCACTTAGGCAATCGACGGAGAAACGGCAAGCCGTAAATGAGGTCGAGCCGCCGTATCCCCGCCGGATGAAAAAGGAGAGAAGCCCCCACTCCTCTACCTCCGTTGCCGTTGTCTTTACGGCATTCAACGTAGTACGACACAAGTCGAATATAAATATTTCGCCTGACCTGCCAGACTACACCAAAAAAGATAATACCCCCAAGGCCAAAAACAGGAATCAATTCATCTGGAGGAATCTAATCGTCCGACGAACTCATACAAGGGGTAATCGATTCCCATTGCCACCTTGACTTCAAGCAGTTCAACAAAGATCGCGACCTGGTACTGAACACTGCACGCAAATCTGGCATAATCCATATGATCAACTCCGGTGTTGACTATTCTACTAACATCAGATCTCTCGAGCTGGCAGACAAATACAGTTTCATCTCCGCTACACTGGGGCTATCTCCAAATACACTTCCAGAGATCAAAGGGCCTGAGCTGAAGTTGCTCCTGGATCAGATTGAAAAAAACGCCGACCAGGCCATAGGCATAGGCGAGGCTGGCCTTGACTACTATCATTGCAAGGATGCTCCTACCAGAAACCTCCAGGCTAAGGTCTTCCTCCAGGTCATAGATCTGGCCAAAGCCCTGAACAAGCCTCTCATCATCCACTCGCGGGATGCAGAACAACAGGCCCTGGATATGGTAAAGCATCTGGACAAAGTGATCTTCCACTGCTACAGCGGCACGCTCTCAACCATGAAAGAGGCCCTCGACAGGGGATTTTACATATCCATTGCGACGAACATATGTCGCTCTGGACACCACCAGATCCTGGCGAGGAACGTCTCGCTGGACCGACTGCTTGTGGAGACGGACAGCCCATTCCTCTCCCCCAGACGGGGCAGAAATGAGCCATCATTTATATTGGACTCTCTCCGCCTCATTGCGAGGATTAGAGGCATAGAGCCGCAGGAGCTGGCGAGGATAACCGCCGAAAATACCAAACGAATTTATAACATCCAGTCAACGAATCTACCATAGGGCTTGTATTCATTATGAATCGAATGCCTATACAGTTTGAGCATATCATGAGCTACCTTGGCTCCAAGAAAGAGAAGGGCAGAAAGAAGATAGGATTGCTGGTGGACGGGCCCAATATGCTCAGAAAGGAGTTCCAGATGGATCTGGAAGAGATCCGGGACATCCTCAAGGACTACGGCGACATCAAGATGGGCAAGGTGTTTCTGAATCAGTATGCATCTGAGAAGCTGGTTGAGGCCGTGGAAAACCAGGGTTTTGAAGCAGTGATCTGCACGAGCGACGTTGATGTGAGAATGGCGGTTGAGGGAGTGGATATGATCTACAATCCTGTCATCGACACGCTGGCTCTCGTCACCCGCGATGCAGATTTAAAGCCGGTGCTATTGAAAGCAATGGAGCATGGCAAGGAGACAATAATCTTCGGGGCTGAGCCCGGCTTCTCCGTAGCTCTACGGAATTCTGCCGATTACGTAATTGTGCTGAGAAACGGTCAGTATATCACTGAATGATCAAATAGGTGCCAAATTGAAGCGAAATGAATGGGGTGAGCCGGAGATTCAGGGCAGAGGCAGCTTACGCGACCGATTGCCATCAGGCCTTCCAGTGTCCTCTTCTGGCATGATAATATTGATATGCATAGTATTATTCTTATTAGGTGCAATCATTCCTGGCCTGAAGGGCTACTTCATCTTGAATACGGACTATGTGATGCAGAGGCCCTGGACTCTGTTGACCCACATGTTCGTTCATGCCAACTTCGACCATCTTTTCTGGAATATGATAGTCCTCTTCTTCTTTGGAACAGAACTGGAGAGGCGCGTAGGAGAGCGAAAATTCCTTGAGATCTATATAATCTCCGGAATAGTGGCCGCAATTGGACAGATGATGATAGCCGGAGGCTCAATGCTCGGTGCAAGCGGTGCGATCTACGGGGTGATGGGCTGCCTGGCAATCATTGCACCTGAGATCAGAGTTCTGCTATTCTTTGTGATACCGCTATCCATCAGAAGTGCTGTGGTGCTTTTCGCACTGATTGATTTTCTGATGATGGGGGCGGGAGACAACATCGCACATATGGCACATATCGCAGGATTGCTTGTCGGCCTTGCCTATGGTCAGGCCATGATGAGATGGTATAAATACTGAAGTGACTTCCTCCCATGCCCCTGAAGGGGCAGGGCTTCCTGCTTCATCGAGCACCTTCGGGTTCTCCACAGGCTTGAATTCGACGCAGTCCGCGCCTACTACGTTGTTGCCCAATCCA
>JAJRAX010000204.1 GCA_028679775.1 Methanothrix sp.
ATGCGGGGGACGGGAGTCGAACCCGCGAACACCTTCGTGACAGGGTCCTAAGCCCTGCGCCTTTAACCACTTGGCAACCCCCGCGCGCGCTCAAGCCCCTGCCAATGGGACCTGGGCAGATAAAAGAGCTGTGCTCTACTAGAACTTTTCGATCCCCTCAACGTTTGCCGGAGGCGCCCGTCCTCCCGGCCCTCCGGAATAGACCCCGCGTTTCCTCCGGCGTCAGCGTCTGCCTGTGCTTTTGATCATCCCAATCGCGCCGGAATGGATAGAGGTACAGGGGCAACGATGCACAGATCGATATCGCTATTCGGCCCGGCCTCGCCTGTCGCCTGAGAGCCGTAAAGGAGCACTCCCAGCAGCCGCTCCTGCCAGAGAGGGTCTTGCAGGAACTGCAGGTCAGTCTTCACCCAGGAGACAATGTCCTCTCCAGCCACGCCTCCACCTCTCCGGCAAAAGCTAACGAATCATCTCTGCCCGATCAGCCAGGCCATGACAGCCTTGCTCGTGTGCAACCTGTTCTCAGCCTCATCGAAGACCGCAGACTGCGGCCCGTCCATCACCTCATCAGTGATCTCCTGGCCACGGTGGGCCGGCAGACAGTGCAGGGCAATGGCCTGCTGGCCGGCGATACGCATGAGATCTGCATTCAACTGGTACTTGCCGAACACCCGCAGCCTCTCAGCCTCTTCGCCCTCGTCACCCATCGAGACCCAGGTGTCAGTAACCAGCACATCCACGCCCCTGGCTGCATCAGCCGGCTCAGTCACAATCCTCGGCAGGCCACCGAGGCTTTTCGCCTGCTCGATAATCTCGGTCTTCGGCAGATAGCCCGGCGGCGAGGCCACTGTGATCTCCATTCCGAGGATGGCAGAAGCCAGGATCAGCGAATTGCAGACATTGTTTCCGTCGCCCACCCACGCGAGGCGTAGCCCCTCCAGGCTGCCAAAACGCTGGCGAATCGTCTGCAGATCCGCGAGAATCTGCAAGGGGTGCTCCCAGTCCGAGAGAGCATTGACCACCGGCACGCTGGCGTGAGCCGCGAGCTGGACCACAGTGTTGTGGGAGAAGACGCGAGCAGTGATGCCGTGAACAAATCGAGAGAGAACCCGCGCCGTGTCTGCAATGGTCTCACCCCGCCCTAGCTGCAGCTCGCCAGCCGACAGGTACAGCGGATGACCACCAAGCTCAGATGCCGCCACCTCTAAGGAGACGCGCGTCCTTGTGGAGGGCTTCTCAAAGATCATGGCCAGGCTCTTTCCCTTCAAGGGTTCGCCATGCCTGCTCCTCCGGGCCCGGAAGGCCTCAGCACTGTCCAGCAGCCGCAAGATCTCCTCTTTGGTGAGATCAGAGATGGAAATGAGATTCATGGCCTCTTCCCTCACCCTTTCATCCTTGAAAAGAGTTCGGTTATGGGGGTAACATTAGCAGTTTCTTCCATGCGAGCGAGCTTTGCCTTGATGCTCTTGAAGCCAGGAATGCTGCACTCACCCACAGAATCCGCTACGAGCTGATTGGACCAGGGGCTATTGTTCATGAATGCAAGGCCTGGATGAGCCTCATCCGCCGATGTCTTCACGGCTATAATTACGCTTCCTGCATCGTTTTTCACCAGAAGCTTCTGCCCGTCCTTGACAGCCAGCCGGGCCATGTCCTGCTTGTCCAACACGATCAGGGCACTGAGTTTTTCGTACTCCAGAGAGAACCGGCTCTTTTTTGCTGCCTCGTCTTGAAAGATGTCTCGCACTGTGACGATCGTCACCTCAACCTCTTCTGGCACTTAAATCGCCTCCATGATTCTCGTCAGGATCTCTTCATCTGTCGGCCTCTTTGATTCGATGATGGGCTCGAACCTGATCTTCACACCATCCATCCTCACAGCAGTCCCGCCAGCCTCCATTCCGGACAGAGCCGAAGGTATGACCACCTTCGCGGCATCGGTCGTGAGTGAGCGGCGCGGGTCAATGGCAATTATCGGCTTTTTCGATAACGCCCGGGCGGTGCCGAATGGCAGAGACGATAGCGGATCAGAGCCGATTACAAGTGCCGCATCGCAACTCTTTGCAGCCGATAACACGCTGTTCTCCGGTCCATGAGCCGCAGCTCCACCCTTGAATGAGACCCGGTTGATGAAGCCAGTCTTCTCTCGCAACAACTCGTTGAATCCGCGCATGTTGTAGTGGCCGACCATGGGTATCGCCCGGAAGGTGGTGATCTCGTTTAACCTGGCCATCAGCCTCTCGAATAGATCCATTCTGTCCTGCATAGAATAGACCATCCCTAACCCAGGAAAGATCACTCCGTACTCGGTCTTCTTTAAGAGAGTCCCAAGCTCAATCATCTTCTTCTTGTCTGCCACTTTCGGAATCTTTCCATCCAGCACCGAGATGATGGCCTCCATGAACTCGGCGTCGCCCCCTGGCGCGAGCCGGAAGTAGTAGTTGCTGCATAGCTGTGCCGTCGCAGACTTTCTCACGTCTACTGCAATGCATGTCCTCTCCTCTTCGTAGCTCTTTTGCCTCTTGTCTCCGCGAGGATAATAGGAAAACCTGGAGAGATGTCGCGGGTGGCTGTTGGACGGATCAGACCCCCAAAAGATGCTCGTGTCAGCGAAGTTTCGCACGTCGTCCAGAGTGCAAGTCGGAATCGTTCCTGCTATTATGCGCTCCATCAAAAGTCCTTGGCAAAAGGAGGAGGTATCATCAATGGTCGCGCCGATCTTCTCAGCCAGACGAATTCCTGCAGCCTGGGCCTCGAGCGTAGAGTTGGACCATCCGTACAAGAGCGGCCTCTTGGCGTTTTTCAAGATCTCCGCAGCCGCAAGAATGGCCTTTTCCAAATCGACCTTCTGCCCATCGATCGATGGCTCAGTTCTCTCTGTGAAGACCGCCTGGAAGTGGCCGTGCCCTTTCCTGCAGAGGTTCTTGACATGAGAGAGCCCCCCATCCGTTACTATCGCTTCAATATCCTCGCAAAGAAGCGAGCATCCAGTGCATGTTGCCATTGTCTTAACACCTTCCCTATTTCCTCAGACGAACTCTATGGCTTTGCTCGGACAGGTCACAGTGCAGGCATTGCAGAGGGTCTTGTTCGGCCCGAAGCGCCGGCATTCTTTGAGGTTGTTGCAGACTACCACGCCGTCTTCGACCTTCAGGATCACCTTGTCGCTCTGCGGGCCCAGACCCACGCCGCAGCGAGTGGGGTCCGCGGCCACATTGACTGGACAGGCGACAACGCAGTTGCCGCAGCCAAAGCACTTCTCCGGATGTATGATCAGCCCGGTCTCCGAGGCATTTTCAATCGGGGCTATCACCTCTCGCAGCTTTTTCAGCTTGGCCTCGTACTTCTTCTCCTCGACTAAGGGTGTGCACTCATCAACCTTCTTCTCCCGGCCCAAAAGGCCAACGGCAAAGGCCATGCAGGTGGGAAGCCCGCACTTCTTGCAATTGGTCTTGGGTAAAAGCATATAGATCTCCATGGCGCCGACCATAACCAGAACCTCAATTTTGGGAAAGGTTTGCCTCGATTATATTTAGGTCCTGCGCAAACCTTTTCATAGTTCTTGAATCAAAAGGTTATTCTAATGCCTTTCAGGAATCCCATGGCCCTTCTGGGGCTCCTATCTATAATACCACTGATAATAATATACCTTATCCGTCCCCGGCCCAAGGAGGTTCGCTTCTCAGCCACGCAGTTCCTGCGAGAGGGCGAGGCGG
>JAJRAX010000205.1 GCA_028679775.1 Methanothrix sp.
TCATTTATTTTGTCTTTTGCCACCCTAATAGCGGCAATAATTTTTGCAGTTATATCAGAAAAATCTGCATTAAAATCAATTATCGCAGGGTTAATGATTGATGTTGGTGTTTTCGCAACACCAATTGTGCCAATTTTTGAATCAGGATTCACGTTTTCTTCAAGATTTGAGTTAAATAGTCTGTTTGTCATTTTTCTTTTAGAGATCATACCAATTATAATCATAGCCATCGCATGTGCAAAAGCGGGATTGGTTTTGCAGTTCCTCAAAGATCGGTTTAATATAAAAAGTTCATCTAACGAATCAGACGAAAAGAAAAATGCTGAGTAACGACCACCCCCCAATAACCCAAAAAGCTTTTTTATTCTGCCGCCATCTCTGTCCGTTATGCAAGCCATAATTCTCGCCGCAGGAGAAGGCAGCCGCATGAGGCCTTTGACCGCGTCGCGGCCTAAAGTGATGCTGCCCGTGGCCGGCAGGCCTTTTCTAGAGCATATCATACTACGAGCGCATGCCGCAGGGGCGGACAGCATCGTCCTGGTAGTCGGATACGGTGCTGATGCAGTGCGCTCGCACTTCGGAGACGGCAAGAGCCTCGGCGTGAAGATCGACTATGCTGTTCAGGACAAGCAGCTTGGCACCGGGCACGCCCTGATGGCTGCAAAAGACCTGGCCACCGATCGCTTTCTTGTCTTAAACGGAGACGTGCTGCCGGACGTCACGTCGCTACGGCAGATGCTTCGCTACAGCGCTGCAGTCTCGGCGATCAGAGTCGAGGACCCTAAGCGATACGGCGTCTTCGTCGAAGAACGCGGCTGCTTTAAATCTGTGATCGAAAAGAGCGACAATCCGCCCTCAAACCTGGCCAACGCCGGCATCTACCTTTTAGAGAAGAACATCTTCGCAGCCCTTCAGTCGGCACCGCTCTCCGAGAGGGGTGAGTACGAGCTGACCGACGGCCTCAACCTGCTCGCAAGAGAGGAGAGGATCAGAATCGTGGAGCTTGAGAGCTGGATGGAGATAGGCCGGCCCTGGGACATTCTGACAGCCAATGAGGCACTGCTTAAAGACCTGCAAAGCCAAATTCAGGGCGATGTCGAGCCTGGCGCAACGCTCAAGGGCCCGGTTTTTCTCGGCAGAGGAAGCATCATTCGCTCCGGAGCTTACATCCAGGGACCTGTCCTGATCGGCGAAGACTGCGACATCGGCCCCAACTGCTACATCCGGCCAACGACCTGCCTTGGAAACAAAGTCCGGGTGGGAAACGCAGTCGAGGTCAAAAACAGTGCCATCATGAGCAACAGCAAGATCGGGCACCTCTCCTATGTCGGAGACAGCGTTATCGGCGAGGGATGCAACTTCGGAGCAGGAACCATCTGCTCAAACCTGCGCCATGACAAAGGCAACATAAAATCGTTCATCAAAGGAGAGAGAGTGGACAGCGGCAGGCGCAAACTTGGAGTGATCATGGGCGACAACGTGATGACAGGAATCAACACCAGCATATACCCTGGCACCGTCATCCAGCCAGGATTTCGGGGGCTGCCTGCTGCAGTCCACAGGGGCCTCGTCTAACAGGCCTCGACTGCGCCCGCAAAGAAAGATAGCAAGTCTTTTCAAGACATGAGTAGATAAAGTTGATCTCGAAGAGAGAATGACAGGAGATCTTGATGAGAGATTTTATTCCCATTGCAAAACCCATCATAGGCGACGAAGAGATTGCCGCGGTAGGAGCTGTTCTGAGGTCCGGCATGCTCGCCCAGGGAAAAGAGGTCAAACAATTTGAAGACGGGTTCGCGGGCTACCTGGGCGCAAAATATGCAATAGCCGTGAACAACGGCACCGTCGCCCTGGATCTGGCCGTCAAGGCTTTGGGCCTGAAGCCGGGAGACGAGGTCATAACTCCAGCATTCACATTCATTGCCACCGCCAACTGCGCCCTCTACCAGGGCCTCACTCCGGTCTTTGCAGATGTGGACCCAAGAACATTCAATATCGATCCCGATGACCTGCAAGAGAAGATCACACCCCGCACCAGAGCAGTCATTGGAGTTCACCTCTACGGCCAGCCATTCGATCTCTCGGCTGTGCAGCAGATCTGCGAGGACAGAGGCATTCACCTGATAGAAGACTGCGCCCAGGCTCATGGGGCAGAATACAAAGGAAAAAAAGCAGGATCCTTTGCAACAGGCTGCTTCTCCTTTTACCCCACTAAGAACATGACCACAGGTGAGGGCGGCATGATCACCACCAACGACGATTCTATGGAACAACGCCTGCGCCTCTTGCGAAGCCACGGTGACACAGGGAAGTACAACCACGTCTCACTGGGCTACAACTACAGGATGATGAACATTCAGGGTGCACTTGGCCTGGTCCAGCTGCAACGACTTGAGGAGTTCACAGCCAAGAGGATCAAAAACGCCGAGTTTCTGGACAAAAACATCAAGGTCAAGGGCATTACCACCCCCCGTCGGGCTGATGGCGTCCGGCACGTTTACCATCAGTATGTGGTCAGGGTTGAAGATGACTTCGCGTCTTCACGAGAGAAGCTGATGGAGTTCTTGCAGGCCCGGGGAATCGGCAGCGCAGTTCACTACCCGAAAGCGGTCTACGAGCAGCCCTTCTACAGGAAACTGGGCTACACCAACGTGAGATGCCCAGTAGCCGAGGACGTCTCCCGCCGGGTGATGAGCCTGCCGGTGCATCCGTCCCTGAGCCAAGACGACCTGCAGTACATAGCTGAGACCATCAACTCCTTCGAGGCCTGAAACATGGACGTTGGAGTCATCGGCGCCGGAGTCATGGGACGAAACCATGTGCGCGTCTATTCAGAGCTGAAGGGTGTCGACACTGTTTATGTCTACGACCCGCTCGCAGAGAACGCGGCCCGCGTCCGAGAACTGGCCGGCATCTGCGGCTCACTTGATGAGCTGCTAGCCAAGGTTGATGCAGTCAGCATCTGCGTGCCCACAAGATACCACTTTGATACAGCGAAAAAGGTGATCTCCGCAGGCATAGACTGCCTAATTGAAAAGCCAATCACCCTCACAGTCGATGAAGGAGTGCAGCTTTTAAAAATCATTGAGAAATCGGGTCTGGTCGTGGGAGTGGGCCACATTGAGAGGTTTAACCCAATCGTCTCAGAGATGACAAAGATAGCCAAGAGCCCTGACTATGTGGCCATAAAGAGGCACAACCCCACATCAAGCAGAATCACCGATGCATCTGTTGTGGAGGACCTCATGATCCACGACATTGATATAGTCTTCAATGTGCTCTTCAAGGGCGAGAACGACTTTTTAATTCACAGCGCAGGAAATGGAGACATCTGCGAGGCCCTGGTCTCCTTCCCGCAGTCTGTCGTCTCCATATCCGCGAGCCGCCTGTCCTCCAAGAAGTTCCGCACATTTTATGTCGAATCCCAGGACTTTACGACTGAAGGAGACTTCATGACCCAGGAGGTTTTCATATACCGAAAACCTGGGAAGTACGGCATGGAAAACGAGAGATACCTGCAGGAGAACATCATCGAAAAGGTCCTGGTAAACAAGGTCGAGCCCCTGAAGGTCGAGCTGAAGACGTTTCTGGACTGCTCTATTGGCAATAAGAGCTTCCCGGTGACGCCCCAGGAGGCCTTAAAGAACCTGCAGATCTGCGAGCTGATAAAAAAGGGATTGAAGCCCAAAAGCCCCGGCAGAGGATGAGAGAAATGATGAGCGAGAAGTGCAGCTACTATGCACACCCCACGGCTATTGTCGAGAGCGAGATGATAGGCGAGGGCACAAAGATCTGGCACTTTGCCCATGTGCGCAGAGGGGCAAAGATTGGCATGAACTGTAATATCGGGAAGAGCGTCTACATTGACACCGACGCCGAGATCGGCAACAATGTCAAGATCCAGAACTTCGTTTCCGTTTACAAGGGCGTGACCATTGAGGATGACGTATTCGTGGGCCCATCTGCCGCATTTACCAATGATCTCTACCCGCGTGCCTTTATATGGGATGAAGAGCACGTCTCGGCCACGCGCATCTGTCACGGTGCGAGCATCGGGGCCAATGCTACACTGGTCTGCGGAATCACTGTGGGCGAATATGCAATGATAGGCGCGGGCAGCGTAGTCGCAGAGGATGTGCCGCCATTTGCTCTGATCCTCGGCAATCCAGGCCGTCAAAAGGGTTGGGTCTGCCGCTGCGGACACAGGCTGAAGGAGGAAGGCAAAGACAGAAGTCTGCTTCAATGCTCGGCCTGCGGAAAAGTGGTGGATATCAGCAAATATGAAACGCTGCGGGACATAAACAGGGAAGGATAATAGAGATGCAGATCGCGATAATTGGACTAGGCAATGCCGGACTGCCTTTAGCAGCCGTTGTGGCTGATAGCGGAATTGATGTTGTGGGCGTGGACATTAACGAAGAACGCTGCAATAGGATCAATCGGGGAGACAATCCCATACCCGAAGAGGTTGGCCTGGATGATCTGATCAAAATACACGGCGGCAAGAGACTTGTGGCTACTGCCAAATTCGAGGATGCGAAAGGCTGCAAGACATTCATAGTGATAGTGCCGGTATTCGTCGATGCCGGTTACAACCCCGACTTTTCCATTATGAAGAGCGCACTTCTCTCTTTGGGCAAGATCCTCAAGAAAGGAGATCTCGTTGTCCTGGAGACGACATTTCCGCCAGGCACAACCGAAGAGATGGCAGAAAGCCTCCTCACTCAGTCCAGCGGGCTGTCAAAGAGCGACTTTTTCCTGGCCTACTCTCCTGAGAGGATAATGACAGGCTACAGCATCTCCCGGCTCAGGGAATTTCCCAAGGTAATAGGAGGCAGAGACGAAGAGAGTGGAATCGTTGCCTATCAGGCCTACAAAAAATTCATAAACAACCTTCATCTGGTCTCCTCCGCCCGTGTGGCTGAGATGATCAAGGTCATGGAGGGATGTTACCGCGATGTCAATATCGCCCTCGCCAATGAGCTATTCAAGATCTGTCAGGATCTGGGTGTTGACTTCATGGAGGCGAGGGACAAGGCCAATCACCAGTTCTGCCACATTCATCTGCCTTCCACCGGAGTCGGCGGCCACTGCATTCCCGTTTACCCGTGGTTTCTCATCAAGGAGATGGAAAAGAGAGAGCACTTCAGCAACTGCCGGCTCCTCAGAACATCGCGAGAGGTCAACGACGAGATGATCCTCTACTGGGCTGAGAAGATTTTGTTGCAGTGCCTGAAGATCAATAAGCCCCTATCCAGCATCAAGATCTGCATCAAGGGAATTACATTCCGGGCGGGAGTCAAGGAGTTCTATCACAGCCGCAACCTCGCTCTCGCCAGGATGCTCGTGGAGAAGGGGCTTGATGCCTACGTATGGGATCCGCTTATGAGCGAACAGGATGTTCAAAATAAAGGCCTTCGCTACCTGGAGCCTGGGAAGGCGGATCTGTTATTCGATCCATTCAATCTGGAGTTCGAATATTCCAATTGAGGAAAAAGGGATTCGCTAAATGAGGATACTTCTTCTCTCCAATCAGCCTGAGAGGACCACCAGGCTCCTGATGTTCAAGGCAACATTGATGAGCCAGGGCCAGGAGGTCATAGTCCCAAGATTCAGCTCGCACGACTGGCTGGCGATCGCGAGACAAACAAGAGAGGTACTGCGAAAAGAGAAGCCTGACGTAGTGCATCTCTTCAATGTTCCGGATATCATCTTTCACGGCCTTGGCAAGCTGAAGGGCTCCTGCTACAAAAAGCTCATCTACGACTACCGCTCACCGTGGGGAGTTGAGTTGCAGATGAGCTTCGGGCCGCTTGCCAGGCCCGCGGGCGAGCATTTTGAGAGGGAGCTGGCGGCGGCTTCCGACCTGATCACTGCAGTCAACCGACCTCTCGCCGAGAAGGTGAGCACTTACATCCAAAGAAAGAACAAGCCCCTATTCATTGTCAACAACTATCCGGAAAAGAGCTTCTTGGATAAATGCCGTGCCGGTCCGGGAAAAGACGGCGATAAGCCGCTCGTCTTCATGGGCAGGATCAGCCGCCAGGAGGGCATAGGCAACCTGCTCCGACTCATCCGCAGGATCCCAGATCAGACATTCTGGATCATAGGCGACGGGCCCTTCTCTCGATGGTACCTGAGAGGGCTGCCCAAGAACGCTCGATTCTTCGGCTGGCAGCCTCACGATAAGGTGGCAGGACTGATAAGCCAGGCCAGGATCTGCCTCATCCCCCACAAGAGAAGCCTGCTCACGCCCTATGCCACAGACAGAAGCGTCTGGAAGCTCAATGAGTACCTGCTTCTCGGCAAGATTGTTGTGGCATCAGGGGTGACTGAAGAGGAGACGCGAAAGAACCTGGTGATAGTCGAACCGGAAGACCTTGAGCCTGCTGTGCGAGAGAACCTGAAGCGAGATCCGGAGAAGCTACTGCCTGAGGATTACAGGTTCTGGGACAGAAACGATCCGACCATCAAGGAAGTCTACGAGAGCCTCTAAAGAAAAGGAAAAAAGCTATGCATGGGTCTTTTGAAGCCCTGCATAGACTGAAGTATCACTCGCTCTGTAGCTCCGGGAAGACGAAGGTCCTGTCTTCAGGCATCTTGACGCCGATCAGATCGAGGTACTCAGAATAGACTTGTGCGGGATCGAGATCGATTTCTGGATGGAATAGCTTGGCCATCATGGTCGTTCCCGCTACGCTGCCCGGTCCATAGAGCATCTTTCGAAAGACTATCCAGACCTTTTCGTTCTTGATGGCTGGAACTGAACTCCCGCCTGTGCGGCCCATTATCTCATCGCGAACAGCCTGAGCGGCAATGGTATCGCTTGAGGGAAACGCTCCCCAGCCAAGGACGTCGTCTGATTTAACCTGCAGGATGACTCCCGGCTTCTTGCTGATCACGTCCTCCCAGCTTGTGGTGATGCTCTCATCCTCATTTGATCCAAAGACATTCAATCCTCCGGCAAGCCTTATGCTCTTGTCAATATCTGCACCTGCACCATTGGTCTTGAGCTCACCCAAGCCCTTCGGCTTGCTGCTTTCAAAGTAAACCAAGGGCTTGTCCAGGCCCTTAACGGCATCAGAAATGGCTTCTTTCTTCGAGTTCTTCCAGGCGATATACTCCTGGGCCTTTTCCTCTTTTCCGAGAATCATTCCCAGCTTTGTGATCTCCTCGTCAAGGCTCTCCTCTTTGTAGAAGCTAAAACCGGCTACAGCGATACTTCCAAAGGGAGCCAAACCCTCTTCCACTGCGTCCACTGCATAAGACTTCCCGCTCATCTTTCCAGACGGATATCCCAATACCAGGATATTGGGAGTAATTGTGTCAGCATCTCCCTTGGCGATCTGTCCTATGATCTCATAATCCGGAGCGCTCCATTTTCCCACCAATGTCTTCTTCTTGAGATTCGGGAAGCACCAGGAATACTTCTGGACGGTGTCAGTCACGCCGACGATCATATCCCCTGCACCCAGAAGCTCAACCGCCTCCGCTGCATCGGTGCTAAGCACTATGATCCTTTCCACAGGCATCTGCAGAGTCACTTCTCTGTCAGCGCTGTCGGTAAAGGTCATGGGATATTCTGCGGCTCCCAGAGAGCTGCAGAAAAGCAGTAGCGCAAGCACTAGTGTCAGCAAAGCTGAAAATAGCTTTATTTTCATATCAATCCCTCGTATGGTTTACGATTATTATGACCAATATGGTGGTAATCCATTATTGTTAATAACTTTTTCGCAGTTGATATTATGAAAAACAATTGAGAGTGAGATTACCAGATACAACACACGCATTATCGAAATTTGCTCTTGATACAGGACAGTTGTGGACCTCTGAATCATAGATGAAGCCTGCCGTCGATGACCTTGAAAAGTGCTATCTTACCGCAGCCGTTTGGGCCGAGAAGGGTTATGACCGCACCCATGTGGTTATGCCATTATCTTGATGCTTGCACTCATCTCGCGATGTGTTCAGTTTGGTGAAGTGACTTCCTCCCATGCCCCTGAAGGGGCAGGGCTTCCTGCTTCATCGAGCACCTTCGGGTTCTCCACAGGCTTGAATTCGACGCAGTCCGCGCCTACTACGTTGTTGCCCAATCCA
>JAJRAX010000206.1 GCA_028679775.1 Methanothrix sp.
AATCGTAGTCCAGACCCAGGAACCTCTTGATATACTCTTGATGCAGTTCCTCCGGGTCCAGCTCTGTCTCCTCTGGATGGAAGATCCGAGCGAGGTAGGCAGCGCCGATCAGGCCTTTGCTCGCATCATTTCTCAGATTGCCGCTCAGGATGTAGACACGACCACTCTTGACCGCGGTCAGGTTGGAATACTCCGGGCGGCTCATGAATGCCTCACGCGCCTGCATGATTCCTGTGGCGTTATCGGCATCATAGCCGCTTGGCGGGTCGAGAACCAGGCCGCTGTAGGTGGTGGCAACTACCAGAAGGACCATGTAATCTGGATCTTCTGCAATAACCCACTCCGGGTCTACCTCAATTCGGTAGGTGGATTTCATGAAGTCGGGCAGATCTGCTGCAATGCTCCTTCCTCCGGCCAGCTCCATCATGCTGGTCAGGGTATCGATTTCGGCAAAGGTGAACAGAGTCTTCTCGTCAGTATCCGGATAGGCGGCAACGAGGACTGTCGGCTTCTCTTCTTCAGGGATTTTTTCTGTGGCCACCCTAAGCCTATTGAGCGAGTCAATATGCCACTGGATGTACTCTTCCGCCTCCTGCCTGGCATCGAAGATATAGCCCATCTTCCTCACAGCATCGGTAAAAGCAGATGTCTCAGGATTCCGCAGATCCGGATAGTAAAGGCCAGCGAAGAGAACCGGGACTCCCGGCAGGTTGGTCTGTTTCTCTTTGGTGATATTGGAGAAAACAAGCAGAAGATCTGGATTCAGACTCAACACCTTCTCGTAATCAGGCTCCTTGTGCATCGCACCCACATTCGTCCTGCTTGAGAGTTCTGGAAACTCGGCAGGGGATTTGGCAACGGCAAGATCCACGCCTACGACTTTGTCAGTCTTCTTGAGGATCTGCATCAGATCTGCGTTGTCCAGGTACTCAGCTACAACCCTTTCCACCGGCTTCTTGATTGTGATGGGTTGACTGTTGCCATCCAGGACAGTGATGTTCTTTTCTGTTCCGTTTATCGTTTCCTCTACCCGGGTGATGTCCGCCAGATCAACTGTGCCGTCAAAATTTGCATCAGCCAGATCGGTTGCCTTCTCACTTCCGTCGATCATAGCTTTTATAGATATTATGTCTGACTGATCGACGATTCCATCCATATTCGCATTGCCAAAGACATGCAGCACATATCCTGATGCGGATACGCATGGCAGCGCCAGGGCGCACAGCACCAGGAAGGCTAGTGGGGATCGAATTGATCTCATTTTTTCTTGACTCCTTTTTCCCGGCCATGAATTGCGAAAAGCCAGCTTTCCATCTTTGAGCAGAAGGCAGTCAGCGGGAATAGGCCGGTAGAATATAGTTTTATTGCATTTAGTATGCTAAAACAGTTTATGAGTTATAATGTTTTTGGGAGGAAATGCTTATTAATATGAACTTAGTATTAATTATTGCCTAAAGGCATTCTAATATTTATCCTTGAAAGCGCTGAGGTCAATCAATTTGGGAGGGACATGCGATTTGGACCAGAAAGATTCTGCATGCAAATACACCGGCCTAGACCGGGTTTATTCAGTCTCGGACCTGGCGGCATTTCACGGCCATCTGGGTCCGTATATCGTTCTTGGCTACAGGATAGGCAGATATGCGAAAGAGAGCTTCTGCAGCGATCCATTTCAGATGAAAGCCGTTGTATTCTGCCAGGGCGCGCCTCCTCAGTCCTGTCTTGCAGACGGCATTCAGATAGGCAGCGGTTGCACTCTCGGCAAGAAGAATATTGAAATCGTTGTGAGTAATGAGATAGCTGTTGAGTTCTCTCAAGGCGAGAGAAAGACAATCATCCGGCCCAGGCCTATCTCCTTTTTGCCTCTGGAGGGCGAAGGTTCCGACCGCCTTATCGAGAAGCTGGCTGAGGAGATGTACGCGACAATTTCCGATTCAGATCTATTCTCTGTAGAGGTCGCAGGCGACGTCGCCCCAGACCAAGGTGAAAGCCCTTGAGTGTCATCGATCTTCAGGGAATCTTCACTGCTTATGAGGGTGGCGATAAGTCAGTTATCAGGGACCTGTCGCTTCATGTGGACAGAGGCGAGTTCGTGGTTGTTGGAGGGCCAAACAGCGCCGGCAAGACCACTCTACTGGAGTCGATAAACGGCCTGGTCAAGATCACTCACGGAAGGGCAAACGTCCTGGGCCTCAATGTTCTAAAACAGGGTGATGAGGTGCGGCAGAGGGTTGGATATGTCATTCAGAACTTTTACTTCGATCCCTTTACCCCGTTCACTGTCCAGCAGGTGGTGATGATGGGGCGATTTGGCCACATGGGTCTCTTGAATCGTCCAAATAAGTCTGATTATGAAGCTGCAGAGAGAGCACTGATGCTCGTAGGCATTGAGGATCTGGCGGACAAACGCATAGGCACTCTGAGCGGCGGCCAGCAGCAGAAGGTAATGATTGCCCACAACATCGCCAAGGCCCCGGAGGTCATGATGCTGGATGAGCCATTCAGCAACCTCGATTTCCAGGCCAGGGAGTTCCTGCAGGGCGTGTTTTCCAGGATGGCAAGAGATGGAGTTCCAATCCTCATGGTGGCTCACGCCTTTGATGGGCTGCCGGATATCCCCATTCACCTTGTAGTCATGAACCGTGGCCAGATTACCTCCGATTGGTTTTGCGGAGCCGATGAGGTTGAGGAGGTCATCAGAAAGGAATGTGGGGTGGCGCGGGATGAGGGAAGGAAGAGATGCTCGAGCCGCTGATCCAAAATAACGTGGTCTGTCACGCTATGGAGGCCATGATCTTCGCCTCCGTTGCCTGCAGTATATTAGGCGTCATCATCTCCAGGATGAGCCTTTCATCAATTGGCTTCACCATGTCACATGCCGCCTTTGCAGGAGCTGCCATCGGCATGTTCCTGGAGAAGAATACTCAGATTGCAGCAGTGGCCTTCAGCATGGCCGTGGCTGCCCTGATCGGACCAGTGAGCGACAAGGCCAAGATGGCAGCAGACGCGACCTTGGGCATTCTTTTTGCCATGTCCATGGCTGTGGCCATCTTCCTGATATCCTACATGGAGTACATGGGAAAAGGCATCTCGG
>JAJRAX010000366.1 GCA_028679775.1 Methanothrix sp.
ACCATGACGTCCTTGCCAGGGAAGCCAAAGTTCAAGCTGATTTTGAGGTTTTCGTCGTACTGACTGGGGGCTTCCATGCTGAACGTCTTGTATCCCGTCGAGGTGGAACCGGAGCGGAAGGGCGGCGGCGCGATCAAAGCCTGCGTGGCAAGCAGGTCATGAAGCTTGGCCAGTTTGGCTTCGGGGTTCTCGAAGCGGCCCATGGCGATAAAAACCGCGTTGGTCAACGGATTGGCCTGGGCGGCGGGGCCGCCACCAGCGCGGATGCCGACGCAAATCGAATCGAAATCGTTCATGGGGTCGAAGCCCATGCCCTGGACATAGGTATCCCACTGGACCTTCTGCTTGGGATCTTGATCAACTTGCGTCAGATAATCCCGAACGACTTGCCGCTCGATCACGCGCCGCATGTCAACGTAGAAAACCTGATCCACGTCTTGAGGCAACCCAAAGTATGGCGTCTGTCGGACGGTTTCGATATAAGGCGTCTTTTTGCACCCGGTCGCCAAAAGGGCTCCCAGCATCAGACACACCAGAACGCATTTCCAACGACTTACCATGCCAGTCACGCGCCTTGATAACATGTGATCTGTTTCCTCTTTCATCAAAACGTCACGCGCAGTGGCGACCCCAGATGAATCGCCCCTAAATCAAAGATGTCATTCCTATGCCGAACATTGTCGTCAATCAACGTCATAGAATCAACCTTGGATTTCCAAGGCTTCTTGTTAAATTCGCGCGCGCAAGACGCGCACGATGGCGTCGCTTACGTCGCGTGCGTGCTCCAAGTGGCCACGCACGGTCGCCACGTCGTCGTCACGTTCCAACGCCGAAGCCAAGCGGGCGCGCAGATCCACGACCTTCGTCTCCAGGTCGCGCATGGCCAACAGGTCATCACGCCGGATCTCGCGAGCCGCGTCGCGTTCGCGCCGATAAATCGCCGAACGGTCCGATCCTTTTAACAAAAGGTATTCCACGACCATCACGACGGCAACCACGGCCGCGTAAGGACTGTAAAGCCAGGCCACGATGGGCTTGTAGCTTTCCGTCAGGAAAGACAAAACTAACAAGCCGATGACGATCAAGACGATCATTTCTCCAGGCCTGAAATGATGAAACTTGCGTTCGTTCATGCGTCGCGCCTCGGTCCTCTGCCTGCAATCGCCGCTTCGGTCGCTTGAGTCCGCCACCCGTGCCAGCGCCGCCGGGATGTGAAAGCTTTCAAGCACTTCCCGTCTCCCGGATGATTTCATGTTCTCGTGCAATTGTCAAAAGCCGGTTAACGGACGTATGTGCCGGCGTTTAATTCCCCGGGCGACCGTCTTCGGGCGTCTCAGCGGCCAGTTTCCCGCAGCCATCCTCTGTGACGGACGGCAAAAAGACGCGAAACCGCGCGCCGCCCCCGGGGCGATTGCCGGCTTCGACGCGCCCGTGATGCGCCCCGACGATTTGCATCACAATCGACAAGCCCAGGCCGGTGCCTTTGGGTTTGGTCGAATAAAATGGTTCGAATAGGGATTGGGGTGACGCCTCGTCCAAGCCCGGCCCGTTGTCGGCAACTTCGACTTCGATTTCGCCGTTCGGGGCGGGCCGCGTCGAAACCCAGATCGTCCCACCGTCGGGCATCGCTTGGTCCGCGTTCAGAATCAGGTTCAAAAAGACCTGCTGCATTTGATCGGCGTCGATGCGAGTCAGGGGCAAGCCCGTGCACAAATTGGATTCTAGGGTCAGGCCCTGACGCGCCAAGGCTTGATAGGCGATGAGGGTTTGCCGCAGAGGACGGTGCACGCTTTGGACACGAAATGACGGCTGGGGAGGCTTCGAGAAGCTCAGGAATGCCTGTAACCGTTCGCTCAGGCGCGTGGCTTCCTGGCGAATGAAACCGGCAGCCAACGTCTTCTGATCCTCTGGGCGGTCAGGATTACCAACGATTTCCGCGGCCGACAATATGATGCCAAGCGGATTCTTAATCTCGTGCGCCATGGCGCCGGCCAGTTCCCCCAACGTCGCCAGCTTGCGCGTCAGCCGCAGTTGGTCCTCCAACTGACGCCGTTCGGTCACGTCGCGAACGATCCCCAGCACGTGAACGACGTGGCCGGAATCGTCCATGATGGGAACGTGACTGACCGCAATCCACTTGCGTGCGCCGTCACGAGCGCGAATCGAGCGTTCCTTCATCATCGTCC
>JAJRAX010000207.1 GCA_028679775.1 Methanothrix sp.
AGGCCGCCAGCTCGGACGGTCTTTTTGCTGAGAGCGTCTATCTGCCTCTCTGGAAGCATGCGCCGCTGGACGAGCTGCTTTTTCGTTTTGCGGCACGAGAGCCCCAGCCGCAAGCGGTAGCGGTGGTCATCACCGGTGAGCTGGCTGACTGCTTTTCTGGCAAGCGGGAGGGCATCGAGAGCCTGACGGCTGCAGTGAAGCGAGCGTTTTCCTGTCCAGTAATTTTCTGGGGGACAGATGGCTTCTCCTGGTCGGACCCAATAGAGCTAGCCGCGGCTAACTGGTCTGCGTCAGCAGCCCTGCTGGCTTCTGAATTGGGCGACTGCCTCTTTGTGGATATGGGCAGCACAACCACCGATCTCATACCCATCCAAGATGGCCTGGTGCGAGCCGCGAAGACCGACTTTCTCCGCCTGGCCGCGGGCGAGCTGGTTTACATGGGCTGGCTCCGGACAAGGATTGATGCCATTCTGCCAGAAGCCAGGTTGAGTGGCAGAAGGGTGCCGCTCGCCCCGGAGTTTTTTGCAATCATTGCCGACGCTCGACTGGCTCTAGGCCAGATCTCCGAGAAACGTTATGTCTGCGACACTGCGGATGGCGCGGGAAAGGATCGCGAGTCAGCTCTGC
The DNA here is from genome assembly GCA_028679775.1 of Methanothrix sp. GTDB lineage: Archaea > Halobacteriota > Methanosarcinia > Methanotrichales > Methanotrichaceae > Methanothrix. Next base: position 628 of record JAJRAX010000207.1, read on the forward strand.
GCAGGCTGGCCCGCACGGTATGCTCCGACCTGGAAGAGACTGGTGAGGCCGGAGCCCTGGCCATCGCCACGCAGGCCTGCGAAAGACAGAAGGAGATCCTTGTGCAGGCCATGGCCGGGCAGGCTGAGAAGCACGGCCTGGAAAGGGTGGCTGCGGCAGGGATCGGCGAGGGTCTGATTGTGCAGGCCGCGGCGTTTTTGGGGATGGAGTGCGTGGCCCTCTCGGAAAAGTACGGATCGAAGATATCGGATGTGTTCCCGGCCTATGCGGTGGCGTTGCTGGCTGAGTCGGAGTTGGCCGAGGGACGCTGAATATTATTTTGGCTATTACTATCATGATTTAGGGTATGAACTGTATTACTATGACGATTATTTTCAGGGCGAAATGCGCCAATGCGCATTTAATTAAACTTAAATAGTTAAAAATACAAGTAATTTCTTGGAGCCTTCCCCTGGATCAATCCCTTCTATTCCGAAGGCTCACGCCCCCTTCATGGGAGGATCTCGAAAAAACTATAATTCTTTAAAACCTGCAGTGATTCATTCTTATTGGCGTTTCAGATTCAATCAATGCGGTTGTGAAGCAACATATTTAATATCTTCAAGTCAATGGTGAGATAAGCAACCAGGCTTAGGGGCTGGTGGAGCATAGGTAATTATGAGATTCATGTCATTCATGCAGCTGGTGCTGATTATGATGGTTCTGCAATGGGGAGGCTGCGCCCTGGAATCATCCAATCTCTTAGAAAATATCTCTGATCAGAGCAACATGAGCAACCTGGACCTGAGAAATACAAACATGGCAGGAATGCACATGAACCAATCTAATATGATCGCAAGCGATATGAGGGGCACCAATATTGATGGATCATACCTCATTTCTGCCTGGCTAAATGATGCCAATCTCACCGGATCCAGCCTAATAAATGTAGATTTGACTGGAGCATTTTTGAATAATGCCGATCTTAGTGAGGTCGATCTATCCGATTCAACTCTAACTGGAGCGAAGATCACAGGATCAAATCTGAAAAATGCCCGTCTCGTGAACGTCGATCTGACAAATGCTGATCTGTCAGACTCGGATCTGTCTGACGCCGACATGACCGATGCCAGACTCTTTCGAGCAGACTTGAGCGGGGCAACCATGCGAAATATGTACCTGTTTGAAGCTAATATGATCGGAGCGCATTTGAATTGGGCAGACTTGAGCGGAGCCTTCCTATCCCGATCGCAGCTTTCCAGGGCCGAGCTTTACGGCGCCAACCTGAGCGGTGCAGATATGAGCAACGTTGATCTTACGAGAGCTTATCTCATGCGGGCCAACCTGGCTGGAGCTTACTTGGATTCGGCCAGCATGGAATATGCGGATTTGACTGAAGCAAACCTCAGCGGTGCGTCACTCTCCCGAACCGGACTGCAGTATGCTGACCTGACCAGAGCAGACCTAACAAACGCTGATTGCTCTGATGCCAACATGGACTCAATCAGGCTGATGGGTGCAACGATGACAGAGGCCAGATTGGATCGCATTCAACTGTATAAAGCCGACTTCCAGGGACTGAATCTGACCGGAGCCTCATTGAAAAAGTCGGTCCTGACGACATCATATCTGGTTAACGCCAATTTAAGCCATGCGGATCTTAAAGGTGCAAGCTTTAAATACGTGGATTTTACTGGTGCTGATTTAACCGGCGCAAATTTGATGGATATCAGTTGCGACCAGTTCACGCTTATCTCGCTGGCCAAGGCAAAGCTAGATGGCGCAGCCATGAATGATAAACTGAGAAGTGATCTTATGGCTCTCTCAGGTTCTGATTTAATTCCATAATCATTTTAATATACTTTTTATTGGATATTTATCAACGGCAGGCCCCCCACGAATTTTGTATGGGCTATCGCAAAATCCATAGCGATCAGAATCGTTGCAGCCTTCTGCTGGTCCATCGTAATCACCGTAGTGATTGCCTACAGATCCATTGTCCCATTTAGCCTGCCCTCTGGAATAGGCATTGGCTTTCTTATTTCCAATGAGGGTGTTATTGAATATGAGATTGCTCTGTCCACTGTTCCCTTCAATGTTCAGGAATATTCCATAATCGTTCTTGCTGGCATTATTCTGGGTAATTGTGTTGTTTGCGCAGTTCAGATAATTCACTCTAAGGTAAATACCATATACATTGTCGGTTAATATGTTTTCTTCAATATAATTCCCCTCAGAATCAACGAAGAATATGCCCATTGAGTTATTCCGAAGGCTGTTGTTCAGGATATGGGAGTCTGATGTATTCTGGAAATAAATTCCTGCAAAATTATCCTCAATCGTCAGATCTTTAATTGTGATATTGGAGCAACCTATGCAGTAGACATCTCCTGCATTTGAACTGGAATCGATAACGATATCAGTTTTATTCGTCAGATAGTAAAGCGGTCGTCCCTCTATTTTGTTGCTGGTATCAATATCGTTGGAGCTGTAACCTGAGAGGAAGTTATTCATATTTCCTTGCATTGTATTATTTCTTAAAGTATTATTTGAGGAAAGATTCAATGCGATGCCGAAATTGCAGTTAAAAGCCTCATTGTTCATCAAAATATTATTACTGCCGCCAACCAGATAAATGCCAATGGCGAGATTATTGCTGGCAGTGCAATTGATAACGGTGTTGCCATTTGATTTAATCAATATTCCGGCTTCTTCCCAGCCGCTCGCGCCCTGAAAATTCAGGCCTTCTAGGCGGACACCATTTGCCAGGAGGGCAATGGCACTGCCTTTTCCCTTGGCGTCAATTATCGGAAGGCCACTTCCAGTATCCACTCCACGGATGACCAGAGGTTTTGTGACAACTACATTCTCGAAATGGGTTCCGCTCTGAATCTCAATTATGTCTCCTGGCCGGGATTCATAAATAGCGTTTTGAATGGACTTATCCGGAGTTATCCTTGTAGTTCCAGCGAATCCAGTCCCAGAAAAGATAAAAAGGATTGCTATTAAGCATACAACAACAGATTTATAAATTTCATTATTGATCATCTGACATCACCCGGCCATGAAACACAATATACCAAAATAGGGTCCAACCTATTATTAAGCAGATGGACGAAGGGATGACTGATCATCTCTCTATCTTCCAATAGATCCGCTGATCGGCACATCCCTATCATCAGCACCTTCGTTATCCAGCGTTTTGTTTTTCAGTTTATTGGCTCAGTATCTCATAAGTATCCTTGTGAGGATTGATAAGCAGCCGCTCGGCTATCTCCCTGGCCTTGATCTCAGCCTCCGGCTTGAGGGTCTTGAAGTACAGCTTCCAGATGGTTGCCTTCTTGACATCCAAAACATTTCCAAAGCCGAGTCTGTTTCGAAGTCGATCCCGCGTGGAGATGGCCTCTCCATCCTCGATGTGAAGGGCTACCTTGACTGGCACATATCCCTCATCAAAGACAAGCTCGTCCACGAGAACCTTATGGCTCTCCTTGTTCTCATTGACCAGCTCTCTGGCAAAGCTCTTGGCCAGCTCCTGGGGATCTCCGGAATCGACCTCTATGGAAAAGAGTCGCTCCTTCTTGACGTCTGAGAGGAAGTTGCCATAACCCATCCGGCGGACAAGGGTATTCTTGACCGTGGCCGCCTCGGCATCGGGTATCTTCAGCCAGACGCGCAAATTGATCTTCTGGCTCATGCGTTCACCTCTATGTAGCGTTTCATGGATTCGAAGATCCGTCTGCCCGGACCTGGCTCGTCAGGCCTCTGCTTCCTCGGATCAAATGCAGGAAGCTGCCAGGCGAAGAATGATCTCTCCGGGTGAGGCATCATGCCGAGCACATTTCCCTCTTCGTTGCAGATGGCGGCAATGCTTTCAGTGCTGCCGTTGACATTGAATGGGAACTCGTTTATGACCCGACCGTTTTTGTCGCAGTAGCGGAAGACCACCTGGTTATTCTCATTGAGCTTTTTGATAAGACCTGGAGTGGTTGTGACCAAGTTTCCCTCGCCGTGGGCGATGGGGATCTTGACCAGGGCCCCCCTTTCTAGAGCGAATGTACCGCAGCACCTTTTCGACGGTGCCTCGTGTCTGAGAGCTACCCAGTCGCAGTAGTAGCCACGGCGGACGATCTTACCCTGGGTGACCATCACATTTTGGGCGAGGGCCATGTCCACGTTGTTGCTGCCGCTACCAGTGGCGCTGCTATTAACGCGGAACTCATTTGTGCCCGCGTTGGCATTGCCTTTAGCTTTGCCTGGAAGCAGGCCAGTCTCAACGAGAATCTGAAATCCGTTACAAATTCCTATGATGGGTTTTCCCTTGCCTGCTTCTTCCTTCAAGGCACTCATGACCGGCTCTTTGGCGGCTATTGCGCCAGCCCGCACTCGATCCTGATAGGAAAAACCTCCTGGTATGACAAAACCGTCAAAGCCGGACAATTCTGCAGCAGAACGATTCCACCGGAAGATCTCGCCATCCATGCCAACTGCCTTCACAGCTACCAGGGTCTCGAACTCGCAGTTCGTGCCCGGAAACTGCAAAACAGCGATCTTCATCTCATCGCCTCCACTAGACCAGTGGTCCAAGCATTCCTGGCCTGGTCCAGATCTAAATCGGCTACAGCCTTGCCTGCTCTCGACATTACAATCCGTCTCTCGTTTGACACGACGCCGATTGAGATCGGCTCCAGATTATAGCTCTTGAGGAGCTGCTCCAGCCTGGCTTCTTTGCCCTGCTTGGCTTCCAGCACGAAGCCCGAAGATTCCGAGAACAGCAGCTTGTCAGTTCTCATGTTCATGTCGGTCTCTTCGCACTTCACAGGGTCAAGGTCAATCTCGACTCCGAACTTTGCGGGTCTTGCGAGAGCCATTTCGGCAACAGTTGCCGCAAGGCCGCCGTTACTAATGTCGTGGGCTGAAGCGAGGAGGCCCTCATCTATGGCATCGATGACCGCGTAGATCATGCTCCTCTCTAGGTCGAAGCGGACGATTGGCACGTTGGCTCCTGTTTGCCCGAATATTGTCCTGTAATATTCGGAGCCTCCAAGCTCATCAAATCTGGGACCGATCAGGTAGAGCCTGTCTCCTGCCGTCTTGAGGTCCATTGTGACTGCCTTGGAGAAATCATTCATGATGCCGACGCATGCTACCACGGGCGATGGATCGACTGAACCCTTGGGGGATTCGTTGTAGAAGCTGACGTTTCCGGAGACTATGGGTACAGGCTGCTGTTGTGCCTCGTAGCCCTTGAGGTAAAGGTTCTTGCAGGATTCGGCCAGGCCTTTGACGCCCTCCCGGAACTCCCAGAAGGCTTCCGGTTTCTCTGGGTTGCCGTAGTTGAGGCAGTCTGTGAGTGTGGATGGGACTGCACCGATGGCGGCCACGTTTCGCATGGCTTCAGCCGCGGCTGTCGCGGCTCCCCAGAAGGGACTGATCCGGCCATAGAATGGGTTGCTGTCCACTGCCATGGCAACAGCAAATTTCTCTCCTCGAACCGGGGCGATGAGGCCAGCGTCGGCTTCACCAGGTCGGATCACAGTGTTGCCCATGACCTCGGTATCGTAGTAGCGGTAGACGTGCTCGCGAGAGGCGATGTTGGGGGACTTGAGGATCTTGAGCATGACGGCGTTGTAGTCCTCAGGTTCTGCCACATCGGGTTCAGCCAAGCTGATCACGCGAGGCAACTCTTCACGCTGGTAACGGATGCCGCCGGTCAGATGTTGGATCGGCACATCGCAGACCGTCTCGCCCTTGTAGGTGACGGTGAATCTGTCGCCGGTGTTGATCTTGCCGACGACGCTTGCGCGAGCGCCCTCGTAGACATTGGGCAGATCCCAGTCCTCGTTGTAGATCTTGAGAATCTTCTCCCTGAGTTCAGGGGGCGATATGATCAGGAAGCGCTCCTGGGTCTCGGCGATGGACAGGACCTCCGGCGGGAAGTCGGCGGCCTTGTGCATGTCGTCCAGGTTGATCTCCATGCCGAAGCCTCCGGCAGAGCCCATCTCGGAGGTGGCACAGGTGAAGCCGCCGCCGCCCAGGTCCTTGAAGCCTATTTCAACTCCGGTCTCGCGGGCCAGGTGGAAGAGGTCGTCGTTTGCCTTGAAGAGAACGTTCTTCAGGAATGGATCTGGAATCTGGACAGCGCCGCGGTTGGTCTCTTCGTCCTCATCACGCAGAGCCTCGGAGGCGAATGTGACGCCCCCCAAACCAGATGAGTCTGTGGGCTTGCCGATCAGGATCACGTCGTAGCCACTCTCACCTGCGAGAGGCGGAGCCCGAGAGCGGATGATCTGGTCGCGCCGGACGATGCCCATCGACACGACGTTGACCAGGCAGTTGTCGTCGAAGCTCTCATTGAAGACAATGTCGCCGCCCATGTTTGGGACGCCGAGGGCGTTGCCGTACTGCCAGATTCCGTCCACAACGCCTTCTGCCACCCAGCGGACCTTGTTGGCCTTGGGGCCGTAGGGGTCGCCGAAGCGCAGGGGGTCGGCGCAGGCCACAACCGTCGCGCCCATGCAGTTGACATCGCGGACTATGCCGCCGATGCCGGTTGCCGCTCCCTCGTTGGGGAGGATTTGGCTTGGGTGGTTGTGGCTCTCATGGGAGATGACGACGCACCATTTGTCGTCGATGGCCACGATTCCGGAGTCTTCAACAGGGCCCATGACCACATTGGGGCCATCGGTGGGAAGGAA
>JAJRAX010000208.1 GCA_028679775.1 Methanothrix sp.
GACGGAAACTTCAAAGGCGTCTTTTCGCAGGTACTTCAAGATGTTCTATGGAGAGACGCCCGGATATCCTCGATTCAAGCTCGATGGTTCAAAACTGACTCTATCCAAGATCGGTTCCATCAGGATCTTCAAGCACAGGGAAGTTGAGGGGAAGAGCCTATCAAGATCCGACCCCTACTTTGTGCAAATCATCAAAGCAAGTTAGATCGATGACGTAGGAAGCCCTGCCCCTTCAGGGGCATGGGAGGAAGTCACGATGCAGTGTTGAGGTGTAATCTGTGAAAGCTCTCATACTATCTGGCGGTTCCGGCACGAGGCTGCGTCCTCTTACTTACTCTCAGCAAAAACAGCTCATACCAATAGCCAATAAGCCCGTCCTTTTCTATGCCATCGAGGACGTGATTGAGGCCGGAGCCGACGAGATCGGCATAATCCTGGGTCCGAATAAGGACCAGGTCATAGATTCTGTGAGATCCAGATCTTGGGGTGTGCCGATAGAATTCATATATCAAGGCGATCCTAAGGGCCTCGCTCATACCATATTAATAGCCGAAAAGTTCCTTGATGACGATTTTGTGATGTACCTGGGTGACAACATCTTACGGGATGGCATCGTCCGCCATGAAGAGCGGTTTAGGAATCTGAAAAGCGACGCCAGCGTGCTGCTCACAAGGGTCGAGGACCCTCAACGCTTCGGAGTTGCCGATCTCAATCCCGATGGGAGCATCAGAATGCTGGTGGAGAAACCCAAAGTTCCTCCTTCTAATTATGCGCTGGTTGGCGTCTACTTCTTTAAGCCGTTAATAATCGATGCATGTAAAGCCATAAAACCATCCTGGAGAGGTGAGTTGGAGATAACCGATGCCATTCAGTGGCTAATTGAACAGGGATACAAAGTTGATGCTTCTTTTGTAGAAGGATGGTGGAAGGATACGGGCAAGCCGGAGGATATCTTCGAGGCAAATCGCTTGATCCTGGATGATATCTCGACCAAAAATGAGGGCCAGATCAATGAATCTCATGTGATGGGCCGGGTTGTTATTGAGAAAGGCACTCTGATTGAACGATCGGTTATCAAAGGGCCTTGCGTAATTGGCGCTTGCAGCGTGATAAGCGATTCCTACATAGGTCCTTATACTTCTGTAGGAGATGGCTGCCGGATCAGTGGAACTGAGGTGGAAGACTCCATAATTATGGATGATAGCACGATATCCAAAGCCGGAAAAGTCGTGGAGAGCCTGATCGGCAGAAACGTCCGGGTCCAGAAAGGATTAACGCTTCCCAAAGGCAATAGACTCATCGTTGGCGATAACTCCGATATTTCGTTGTGATTGAAATGAAACTTCTTGTTACTGGCGGTCTTGGATTCATAGGCAGCAATTTCATAAGATTGATGTTGCACGAACGCGATGACTGCCGAATAGTCAATGTTGATGCCTTGCGTTATGGCTCCAACCCGGATAATCTGTCGAGCTTTATTGGAAACAGCAGATACGCCTTCATGAATGGAGACATTGCTGACGCAAAGTTCATGGCCGGCTTGATCAAAGATGTGGATGCAGTAGTCAGCTTTGCCGCAGAGACTCATGTGGATAGATCTATTGCGAATCCCGAATCATTTCTGCACAGCAACGTTGGGGGAGTATTTAGTCTGCTGGAGGCACTCAGACATCACAACTCTTCTGCCAGGTTTGTGCAGGTATCCACTGATGAGGTTTATGGAGACATAATGGATGGCTCTTTTACAGAGAAGAGCACTTTACAGCCTTCATCGCCTTATTCTGCCAGCAAGGCGGCGGGAGATGTTTTTGTTCAGGCTTATGCCCGGACTTATGGCCTGCATGCCATGATCACCAGATGCACCAACAATTATGGGCCGTATCAGTTCCCGGAAAAGCTGATTCCAAAGACCATCCTGCGAGCTAGATCTGGCCTGAAGATTCCTATTTATGGCACAGGGCAGAATGTGAGGGACTGGATCTACGTAATTGATCACTGTCGAGCAGTGGAACAGGTCCTAATGAAGGGCCGCAAGGGTGAGATCTATAACATCTCGGCCTCTGAAGAGAAGAGCAATCTGCAGGTGGTAGGGACCATTCTCCAAATGCTCGGCAAAAGCGAAGATCAGATCGAGTTTGTTGAAGATCGGCCAGGCCATGATGCCAGATACAGCTTGGACTCTACGAAGATCAGAAACGAACTGGGCTGGCGTCCTCAGGAGAACTTTGCAGATGGAATCAGAAGAACGGTGAATTGGTATCTGCAGAATGTTGAATGGTGGAAGCCTCTCATGGATGATCGGTTACTGAGTCCTGCTCCCTGGAAGCTGAACTGGTGAGACCAATGAAGCTATTGATAACCGGAGGAAGCGGGCTCTTAGGGAGCAAGGTCGCCGAGATTGCCTTAGCCAGGGGTGAGGAGGTCTTTTCCGGATATGCGCACAATCTGCCTGAGTATGGAAGAGCTGTGAAGTTTGATCTTCTCGACGAGACGAGCATATCCGAACTGGTTGGCCGGATTGAGCCTGAGGTTATCATTCACAGCGCGGCTCTGACGGATGTGGACCGATGCGAACGCGAGAAGGATCTGGCCTACAAAATGAACGTCGAGGGCACGCGAGCCCTGGCAAAGGCCGCTGAAAAGTCAGCATCGTTTATGGTATATATTTCCTCAGATTATGTATTTGATGGAAACCGCGGCACGTATTGCGAAGATGATCGCACTGATCCCGTAAGCTATTATGGCCTCTCCAAGCTCAAAGGCGAGCAGTTTTGCACCGGGTGCATCGCCCGAACCTGCGTTATCTATGGCAGCCGCCCAGCCAGCGGCAAAGTCAATTTTGCTCTGTGGCTGCTAAACAGTCTCAAATCCGGAAAACCGGTTCGAGTGGTCACGGATCAGTTCATAACCCCCACATTGAATACCAATCTGGCGGCAATGGTCCTAGAGGTGGCGGATAGACGGCTGGCCGGAGTCTATAATTTGGCAGGAGCTACCAGGATATCCAGATACGATTTTGCTAGACTTATGGCCGATGTGTTTGATCTTGATTCAAGCCTCATCATTCCTTCCAGGATGGCTGACTTGAAATGGGATGCTAAACGGCCGATGGATTCATCATTGGCGACATTCAAGGCAAATCGGGAGCTGGTGGAAAAGCCTCTTTCCGTTAAAGAGGCCCTGAAAACTCTGAAGGATGAAATTTCTAAAAATGAGGTGAGATAATGCTTCCGGGAATTGTCATAAAGCCTTTGAGGAGATTTGCTGATGAGCGTGGTTTCTTCACAGAGATCATGAGGGTGGACTGGAAGGATGTAATACAGGATGAAATCGTTCAGGCCAATATGTCCGTGAGCTATCCGGGTATGGTGCGAGCCTGGCACAGGCACGAACGGGGGCAGGTCGATCATTTCCTGGCAGTCAGGGGCGCTATGAAGATCTGTGCCTATGATGATGAAACTCGGGAGCTTGACGAGATCATATCTACAGGAGACAATCCCCAGGTTGTCAGGATGCCAGGGCACTACTGGCATGGATTTCGGGTCGTTGGAAATGAGCAGGCCACGCTGGTCTATTTTGTGAATCGGTTGTATGATTATTCGAGTCCGGACGAGGAAAGAAGGTCCTGGAATGATCCGGCAATCCTTCCAGCGACGATTAATGGCAAGAAGGATGATCGCTGCGGCAAGCCGTGGGACTGGTTTAGCACTCCATTTAAGTGATGATGGATATTTAATCTTTTTATTATCTATACATTTAAGGGATATTCTTGAGCACTTCACAACGGCTTGCGAAGAACACTATTATTTTGTCAATCTCCAACGTAGTTGTTCTTATAATGGGTTTAATGTATTCGATGTATACTGCCCGTTACCTCGGGCCGGAACGCTATGGCATTATCTCCTTTGCTCTGGCCTTCACCAGTATCTTCGGAGTTTTTACCGATTTAGGATTAAATGCATTATCGGTACGCGAGGTCGCCAGGAATAAGACTTTAGCTGAGAAATATTTGGGAAATCTTCTTCTCATAAAGTCTGTTCTCTCAGCTATAGCGCTGGGGGTTATTGCTGTAGCTATTAACGTGATGGGTCACGAAAATAATGCCATTCAAGTAGTTTATCTAATCTCTTTTAGCATAGTAATAGCAACGTTTACTGGAGCCTTCAACTCGCTTTTTCAAGCATTTGAGCGAATTGAGTATGTAGCCATAGGTGGCCTCTTAAGCAGCGTTTTTATGCTTATGGGTGCCGTCTATGCCATAAACCTAGGCGTTGGCGTATTGGGCTTTGCATGCATCTATGTATTCAGCAGCCTCATGGTTTTAGCTTATAGTTTGTTCATCTCCAGACGCAGGCTATTGACACATGCACTGCAGATTGATCGGGGAATGGTCTGGCCCATGATCTTAGAGGCTTTGCCATTTGGTCTAACTTCGCTATCGGGAATGATTTACACCTATGCAGA
>JAJRAX010000209.1 GCA_028679775.1 Methanothrix sp.
AAGCTATCGCGGTAGGATAGCTGAGACTTCTTTAGATTAAATGGTACTTATGCATTTAACGTGTCATTAAAATCTTAAATGTATTGATCGGACGAAGTCTTCTCATTTGTCGAAATTCTTCGGACGAATGCCCTCAACCAATGAAACATCGAGATCAAGTTCCCTCGCCAGAATGCCTCTTCACCACCTCCGCCAGCTTCTGCCCATACCTGTTCTTCTTTCTTCAGCGCCCTGGACGCCTTCAGCCACCTGGCCGAGACATCATTCACGCTCTCAAAACCCTGTCCTTAATATTTGCCCCTGCATCCTAATCTAAAAGCCGAACTCCCGGATCAGCCGGCGACTTCCCGAGGCATGGACAGGAGTACATCCACAGCATCGGTGTTTGGCCCCACTTTTACGGAAAAAGGAAAGAAAAGTGAGTGTGCAGGCTAATCGTTACTGATTCATTGCCCACTCATCTTCGCGGGAAGCCGCAGTGCCAGAAGTGAAGGCTCACCGCTGGCTGCACATGGCCAGACAATGACATCGTTTGCCACAGCAGGCCAGGCGTTTACTCCAGCAGGTGCTTTGTACTGCCATACCACTTCACTCGAATTGCGCTTGATAGCATAGATGGTGCCGTCAAAAGTGGCGGTAAATACCAGATCATTGACTACGGTTGCGCCTCCTACATTTAGGGAATCGTACTTCTTATCCCAGAGTATCTTGCCCGTTTCAACGTCGATGGCTGCAAGACCTCCTTTGCCTTCGTTGAATTTCTGAGAATCCAACATCATCGATCCGGTGTAGTTAACGTACAGATCTACATATGGCACATAGACAACACCATCAGCATAGGCCATAGGTGTCTCGACACCGCCAAAATAGCCCGGATAGACCTTGGTGGTCTCATTGGAAACGCTGGCAAGCTGGTCGTTCAGATGCTCACCGACTGCAGTAATCCATAGTATTGCTCCCGTGCTGCGATTAAAGGCAAATACTTTTCCGAGCTTTCCAGCACCCAGGACTATATCCTGATTCTTGCCGCCAATATCTGCGTTGGCCAGTATGGGAGGAATCTGGAAATCATGGTCGAAGATGTCATGGGCATTGGCCTGGCTGAACCAGACCAGCTTTCCACTGCCGCTATTGATGGCAAGGAGACAATCCGTATAGAGGTTTGCTCCCGGACGGCTTGATCCGCTGGGGTACTCTTTAGTCCCGGGCCAGGGTGCAGGATTGCCGACCCCCCAGAAAAGTATCCCTGTTTTTAGATCCAAAGACGGAGTATACCAGCAGCCACCTCCGCTGTTAACCTCTTTGTTTCCCCAGATATCGGGACTGTCGACAGTACTGAAATTCCATTTCTTCGCTCCCGTTTTCTGGTCGAGTGCATAAATCACTCCGATGCCGCCGCCCGTATAGAAGTCCGAGGCGCTGCTGCCTGGAACGGTCGATGTATAAATGGCCCCACCATAGACAAGCGGCTGAATGTCGATGCCAACCGTTTTGCCGGTGGATATATTCCTGGCCCAGATATCTTCTCCTGTGCTCGCATCAAGGGCTGCAATATCGTACACTCCCTTGGCCGCAAAGACCTTTCCCCAACCTACTGCCGGCCCATTGGGCCCGATGGTAGAAAGGTTATAAATTTGCTTCCAGTTCAGTGATCCATCCTCTAGCTTCAAGGAAAACACATTGCTGCTCAGATCCTGGAAGAATATCGTATCGCCTATGATCAAGGGATTACTGGATGCGCTTCCAAAAACGCCCGCTGCATTTATTGGTATCGACCACGCGACCACGAGGCTCTTGACATTGGTCGAGTTAATGGTGCTGTCCATTGTTGCACGAGTATTGTTGTAGTCCTTGTTGGGCAGGGGCCAATCTTTGGCATGCTCTGCAATCTCGGGTGGAATAGCCTGGCTATTTTCAATTCCGGCGGCAGCAATCACAGTTGCGATAAGAGCTATTGTAAGAATGAGTAACGGAATCCATGTTTTATATTTTGCGAGGCATTCTTTAATTCTAGGCATCAACATGATCACTCCAGTATTTTATTCAACAGAATAAGGGCGGCAGAAAGAGGCAATAGAACACTCATCCGCCGAACTCATTTACAGTGCTTTCAATTATCTGGCGTCCATTTCCTGAAACCACTTGCAGACAGCCCAATTTTGGCGAATTTTCCGCTAAGTGACTACGAACTGTCCTTTCATCATGCTCGCGTGAGGATCACACTGGAAGTGGTAGGTTCCCGGCGTTGCAGGAGCATCGAAGGTGTATATGATGGTCTTCGGCCCGCTTATGAGTTCTCCTTTGAAAATGGTCTCTTTCATAGCTGCGGATTCATAGACTGCAAAGTTATGGCGAACATTGGAATCCTGATTATCGAACTTAACTGTCACATGCGACCCGGCAGGGACCGTAATGGTACTGACATTAAAGGAGAAGTCCTTTGCCACAAGCCCGATAGTTATATTCTCCCCGGTCGAAAGACCATCCGCACAGGATGGAAATGCCAATGCACCCAGTATTAGGATGATGAGCAGTGCCAAACCCACAATATGGTTATTGTTTACAGACATAACATTTCTCTCCTATTCAACAGACTAACATTATTGTTCTCAAACGATTAATCTCTTTGCATTCCTGTTTGTAGTTGGAAGCTACAGCTCCCAAGCATATCGAGATATTGACATCCAAAAGCCTGCATGCCTGGCATCATCCCGCGAGATATGTCCGTCCGACCATTTGCAGCCTACCCATCTTGTGGGCATGTAGGAGGGGGCAGAGCCTGGAAACTGGACAGAGGAAGGAGGAAAATGGCTGTACTGGCTCTTGCCAATCTATATCGACGTTTGACGATATAAATGTATGGTACAACTAGGAGAACCACTAATTAGATCCTTGGAACGGGCCCTCTAGATACTCTTCATCCCCACATATTGCCCAACCAGAATTTATAAAGAACACATCCCCTTGAGAACGTGAGGACGAAGCAGTGCAGATAATTGGCGTGTGGCACCCGATCGCCGTTCGTCCGCAAATGCATCGAGCCCATTGGCCTCCCTGTAAATCCAACTGGACTCTATTTGCGAACGCTTTCGTTATGCAATAGACACGCCTTCAGGGGCACGGTCATTTTCAAAGACTTACTGGTCTCATTTCATTCAATCTGCTCTGCCCGCTCTTTAAGCGCCCTGTTCATCTCATTGAAGTTTTGCTCCGTCTCGTTCAGCAGGCTTTTAGAAAACGGTATCATCAGCCCGTTAAACTCCTCGCTTTGAATAAAACGCACCTTTCTCTCACCCAGCGGCTCGATAACGAAGCTGTGCTCACCATCGAA
>JAJRAX010000002.1 GCA_028679775.1 Methanothrix sp.
CATTCATCTGCACCAGTATCTCGCCAAAGCCCTCATGGAATCTCTTGTATGTCTCGATCCTGCGATCCATCTCCGGAGACTTCTGCACAAGGCCCTTACTGTTCAGCACGAGTTCCGGGTCTACTCCGCAGACGTTCTCGCCGCAGACGAGCGTGATGCCGGAAATGGCAGCGCCCACTGCAAAGTGCTCCCAGTTCTTCCTGGCAATATCTGTCGACCCCAGAGCTCCGGTAAATATCGGCAGCTTCATCCGAACCTTCTTGGACCAACCGTACTCAGTAGTGACGTCCACATTGGGAAATATAGATGTATCCGGGCCAGGCTCCACTCCCTCCGGAAGTCCAAAAGCTCCAACCGCATAACCCTGAATGTTAAGATGAGAATAATCTAAGGGATAGTTTTTATCTGCTCCTGCTGTCATCTCTCCGAATGGACCTGGGTAGAGCACTTCTCTGCCTCGGAAGGAGGCAAGCCATGTCTCGCAGCCACCTTTGCATCCATCTATGCATCTGGTGCATATTCCAGACATAGCAACGACACTTCTTGATCGGTTGAATGTCCCCGTTGCTTCATTAGCGTTCGGCCTTCTGAGATTCATCAATGACACCTTTTTACTGTATATGATTTAGCCACTATGTTGCCTCCTGATTATAAAATGAATTAAATTCTGATCAGACTCGCACCCTTTCCGGCCTCTGCACGCCCGATACAGAAAGCAAATGCGCTGTTGCATCCATCTCTTCTGAGGGAAGATATCTTTCCCAGGCCCTCCAGAGAGGCTCCGAGCAGCCCATTCTTTCTTCTGCGCCTTCTTCAGGCAGAATCTGATCCCAGGGCTTCAGACAGAGTCCCGCGGCACCAGTCCTTGTCTGCCCCTTTGCCGAGAGCAAGTATCCTTCCCATGTAGTCCAGTTTCTTGCTTTCATTTTTCTCACCCGATATTGCTCCTCACCATCCTTTACTTAACTATTTTTAAGAAATGTTCATAATTGTTCATATCATATTTCTTAAGAAAAAAACATAAAGATTCATAACGAAAATTTTTAATATGTTCGATAGAGGGAATTTCAACTGCAGAGAAATGAAAAATTGGCACAAAAGCGTCTATGGAAGAGGTCTATGCCCTTCTGGAAAAGGGGAAAATTTAATAGGGTGATCTTGCTACTAGCCCAACCGCGTCTTCAGATAGAAATCCTCTGGCCCTCTGCAGAAATATGCCATTATGCAAAAGTCATAAGGCCCTGAGTTGAGAAGGACGATGCTCCTCATCGGGAAAAAATGGAAAAGGACTAGAGATCGTGGATTAGCTTGATCCTCAGCTTGGAGAAGTCTTCTTTGATCTCAACCATAAAGCCCATCCCCGCGAATATCTCTTCAAGCTCGATTCGGACAAATTTTTTGGTGCAGTCCGAGCCGAAGATTAATGTGAAATCGTTCTTGCCAGTCTTTATCATTTTAAATAGATTGCAGATCTCCAGCCTCCTGATGATGCTCTCAGCATTGAAGAGCTTGTGCTTGAACTGCTCGGCATGAGACCTGCAGACCTCTTTATGCAGGTTCCAGAATTTTTCATTATCAGGATGGGTTTCGATGAAGTTTAAAAACAGTATCCAGTGATCTATATCCAGGATTACATGCTCGCCTGCTGAGAGCATCTCAGCATGGGTATAGACCATCTTATCTTCGGCAAACTCAAAGAGCATCTTGTGCTTGCCAAAAAACTTCAATGACTCCCTCATCAGCTCGCTTTGAGACATGCCCATGTCATCCCTCATCTTCTTGAAAAGGCATGCAGTCTCTTCATCTAAAGCGATAGTAACTCTTTCCGGCAATTTCATTTCGAATCATATCCGACAATTTAAATCTACTTAATAGTATTTAAGAACGAATCATAAACATTCATGGAGCAATATATCGCAATCTATAGAGCATCTGGCGGATTGCTTGAAAGGATCGTGATCTACAAAAGCACCTTAATTTGTATGAATCAATCATAAATGATTTGACGAAGCATTTGCATCCAATCTAAAAAAATTTAAATTGCTCCGCAACCCCTCTCCTTTGTGCGCACTCGCACCACATCCTCTACCGGATAAACGAAGATCTTGCCGTCCCCAGCCTCACCTGTCTGGGCATGCTCGCAGATGAGGTCAATGACACACTCTGCGTCTTTATCATCGACCACCATCTCCAGCTTCATCTTCTGGAGAAACTCCACCCGATAGTCTCCGGCCCGCCACTGCAAGGCAATGCCTTTCTGCCGGCCCCGGCCTTTGACCTCGGTCACTGTCATTCCCGAAAAGCCTTTCTGATCCATCTTGCTTCTGAGCAGGTGCAGCTTCTCGGGCCTAATTATGGCTTCAATCTTCTTCATCTTTTTCTCCTCACATATAAGCGCCCTCGCCATGCTGGCTGATGTCGAGACCTACGGATTCTTCTTCATCTCGCACACGCAGTCCCATGATGGCATCGATTCCCTTGGCCAGTCCAAAGGTGACTACAAAGGAGTAGGCCCAGGTGACGACAATGGCCAGAATCTGCACAATCACTTGATGGCTATTTCCGGCAATCAGGCCAGTGGCTCCAATTGTTGCAAAGATGCCTGTGGCAAGAACGCCCCAGGTGCTGCCGATGCCGTGGCAAGCCAAGACGTCCAGCGAATCATCGACTCTGCCGCTGCCTCGGATGAGGATGATGGCATAGTAGCCGGCGACCGCCGCCAGGACGCCGATTGGAATTGCCGCCAGAGGGGTCACGAAGCCTGCGGCAGGAGTTATTGCTGCCAGCCCGGCTACAGCTCCAGTCACTATGCCGAGAGCTGAAGGAGCCCTCTGCCTCCAGGAGAGAAGCATCCAGGTAGTGGCGGCGGCTGCAGCAGAAGTGTTGGTGGTGACGAACGCGTTGGCTGCAATGCCGTTTGCGGCCAGAGCCGAGCCGGCATTAAAGCCGAACCATCCAAACCATAGAAGGGCCGCGCCCATGACAGTTGTAGGGATGTTGTGTGGCTCCATCGGATCAGTGCCAAAGCCCCGTCGAGCGCCTATAACCATTGCCACGGCCAGTGCAGAGACTCCCGCCGTGATGTGAACCACAATTCCGCCTGCAAAGTCGAGAGCACCCAATTGCTGCAGCCAGCCCCCGCCCCAGACCCAGTGGGCCACCGGATCATAGACCAGAGTAGCCCAGGCGAGGGAGAAAACGAGAAAGGAGCTGAATTTTATTCGTTCCACGTAAGATCCGGTGATCAAAGAGACTGTGATGATAGCGAACATAGCTTGAAAGATCATGAAGGTAAGCGAGGGAATGGAGAGGCCTTCTTTGGCCTCCATCCCAACGTTCGCCAGCCCAAGAAAGTCAAGGCCGCCGATGAGCCCGGAGATGTCATGTCCGAAGGCCAGAGTGTAGCCGTATAAGATCCACTGTAAGCTTATTATGCCCATCACGGCAAAACTGAAGATGATCGTGGAGATGGCGTTCTTCTTTCTGACCATACCTCCGTAGAAGAGGCCAACGCCTGGTATCATGATCAGGACCAAAGCAGCACTGATGAGCACCCAGGCGTTATCAGCAGCACTGATAGCTGCATCTTGAGCCGAAGCCGCGCCCGTGAATATAAGAGATAATAGCAGAGAGCATAATAGTAGTGATCGGACTGAAAGCAATATTACCACCAATGGTTAATACAAATGCCTAATTTATAAGCGTATTTGGGAAGAATTAAGTGGAATTCATAAGAGATGTGAAAATATCCTAACGGACTAATTTAATCGATCGAATGCGAAATCTATAACTCTCTGTCAGCCGGATTATTTCTGTGGACTGGTTTATTCTCTCTCTTGTGGGCGCTGCTGCTATTTCCGTCACAGGGATCATTGATAAGCTCATACTGGGCCGATTTGTGCGAGATCCTCTGGCCTACCTGGTCGTTCTTGTGGTTATGCAGCAGACGCTCGTCCTCGCCATTCCTGCTCACCTCGGTTGGGGATTTGTCTATCCTCAGAGCCTGTATGCCCTTATCGCCGGAGCCTTCCAGGTGATCCTGTGGACTGCATATCTGATAGCTCTGAAACAAGAGGAGACCAGCAGGGTGGCTGCTTTGGTCTATGTCTTCCCTGTCTTCGTATTCCTGGGAGCATATCTCTTTTTGGGGGAGACTCTCGAACAGGATGATTATTTGGGAGGAGCACTGTTAGTCATCAGTGCTCTGATGATATCCTACAGGCCCGGCAGGCAGGGCAGCTTCATCCTCTCCCCGGCACTAAAGTACATGTCCGTCTTCTGGGTCTTCACTGCAGTCTATGCTCTCGCTTCCAAGTATCTTCTCGGCTTCATGACAGAATGGCATCTCATCCTCTGGTCATCTCTGGGAAGCCTTCTCACTGTGCTGCCGTTCCTGGGACGCAAGAGCATAAGAAAAGAAGCCGCTGGATACTTCAGGGGCGGAGTATTTCTCATCCTGGCCCTTTTTGCTGATGAGATCTTCGACCTCCTGGGCCGAGGTGCATTCATCTTCGCCTATGGCAAAGGCTCCGTGGCTCTGGTCTCAAGTGTTGCGGCAATGCAGCCATTCATCACTCTGCTCTACGTCATCCTCCTGGGGCTGTTTGTTCCGGGCGTTCTGGCTGAGGAGCTGGATAAAAAGACGATAGCACTCAAAACAGCAGCAGTAGCTTTGATAGTTATCGGCGTGTATTTGGTGTCGTGAGGTTACTGTTGCTTCTGAGTTCTTGGTCATTCGCTCTGTGCGTACTCTGTGACTCTTTGGCGACAGCCGGTTACGGACAGCCACCACAGAGTCACAGAGCGCACAGAGGACTCACAGAGTACGCAAACAGCGAGGAACCTGCTATAGTTTCAGAGGCAAGAAGAAGAATGCCAGACCCAAAATGCCGTACACTGCCAAGAGCATTGCTCCCTCTAGCCAGTTGGACTCGCCGTCCAGAGATACAAGCGCTGAGATCATCGAAGCGGCGGTAAGGGCGATCAACTCAAGCTGATTGAACTGGAGTGTGAGGGGGCTATTCAGGAGCAACGAGACGAAGACCAGCACTGGGGTCACGAAGAGGGCGATTTGCAGGCTGGAGCCGAGGGCGATAGAGAGAGACAGATCCATCTTATCCTGCATTGCAGCCTGAACAGATACCAGGTGTTCGGCCACGTTTCCAATGATTGGCACAATGATGATTCCAACGAAGAATGGTGTGAGGCCCAGGGTATCTGTGACTGCCTCAACCGATGCCACCAATAGCTCGCTCATGAGGGCAATTCCTATCATGGAGAGACCCATAAAAGCGGTCGCTTTCTCAGCGCTCCAGGCGTGAACCGGCAGGGCCTCTCTGACAGTCACTGCATCGCATTTCTCTTTGCTGCAGCTTTGCAGAGTGTAGATCACGAAGAGCATGTAGAGGATCAGCATGGCTGCAGCGGTGGTGAGGCTCAGCTCTTCCACCAGTTGGCCGTCCGGGATGTAGAGGCTGAAGAGAGAGGGCACAGTCATTGCGATTAAGGCCAGAATGGTCATGGTGGCATCGGTGTCCACCTGGCGGCGGTCGAAGATCTGCCTGCCGTTCTTGAGGCCACCCATGAACATCGAGAAGCCGAGAACCAGAAGGAGGTTGCCGAGAATAGAGCCGGTGAGCGAAGCGAGCACCAATTGGATCTGACCGGCTCGAATGGCGGTGAGCGTGATGATCAGCTCTGCGGCATTGCCAAAGGTGGCATTGAGAAGACCGCCTATGCGTTGGCCGGTCTTTTCTGCCAGGACTTCCGTCGCCTCGCCGAGCAGTTTGGCCAGGGGAATTATGGCCAGAGCTGAAGATGCGAAGACTATGATCTCGTTTGTGCCAGCCCAGTGGGCCAGCAGGGAGACAGGTATAAAGAGCAGCAGCAATTGCAGGGCACGCATGAGAATATCCTCGGCTAGGACGCCATGATTTAAAAGGTATGCGATTCCAAAAGAAAGGCTGATATAAACCGGCAGCAAACGTGCCGTCATGATCAATGCCTACGTTCACGGCTACCATTCGAGAGAGAGCATCCGGCTGCAGGACCAGGCTTCCACCCTAGAGGAGTTGCTGCACTCCGATACCATTTTCCCGCCGGGATCTCTCATTTTAGAGGTTGGCTGCGGCGTGGGGGCGCAGACTCTGCCTCTGGCAAAAAACAGCCCTGGAGCGATGATCGCTGCGGTTGAGATCTCGGAGGCCTCGGCATGTGAGGCCAAAAAAAGGGTAGCAGCAGCGGAGCTGTCCAATGTGCGAGTTGTTCAGGGAGATATATTTCATTTGCCATTCCGGAAGAGATCTTTTGATCATCTTTTTGTCTGTTTTGTTTTGGAGCACCTCCCTCATCCGGTCGAAGTGCTGCGCATTCTCAAGGAGTTCATTAAGCCAGCAGGTAGCATCACTGTAATCGAGGGCGACCACGGCTCGGCCTACTTCCATCCGAACAGCGCCGCGGCCCGGAGGGCGATAGCCTGCCAGGTAGATCTGCAGAAGAGAGCAGGCGGCAATGCAATGATCGGCAGGGAGCTTTATCCGCTCCTGAAGGCAGCAGGCTTTTCAGATGTGTCCGTTTCTCCACGGATGGTTTATGTCGACTCCAGCAGGCCAGAGCTGGTCGAGGGCTTTACCAGGAAGACATTTACAGCAATGATAGAGGGTGTGGGTGAGGCGGCAGTGGAGGCTGGGATAATTGAGCAGATGGATTTCGAGGCAGGTGTGAGGGATCTGTATCGCACGGCTGAGGAGGACGGGGTGTTCTGCTACACGTTCTTCAAAGCGATAGGGATAAACGCAGACG
>JAJRAX010000210.1 GCA_028679775.1 Methanothrix sp.
ACAATCATATCATCATAACAGCGGGCGAGCAGAGCCGAGAGCACTCCTAAAAATGAGAATATCAGACAGGCGAAGAGAAGGCTGGCCAAAAAGAGCACGCTCACATGAAGGCCGGGGGCTATGATCACTGCCACAACGAGAAAGGCGATGGAGCTGACCATGCCACGTAAGATGCCGATAGAGGCCTTGCCGAGAAGGAGCGATAAGAGCCCCACCGGAGCCATGAGCGACTCATCAAAGCTTCTCCAGTGGATTTGATCTATGACGAGCCTCGTTCCGGATCCGTTGAAGCTGCTGTTCATAGCCGTCATGGCGATGATGCCGGGCACGACGAACTGCATGTAGCTGATGCCGTCCATCTTGATGCTCCCGCCCAGCCCAAAGACAAAAGCGGCAATGTAAAGCAGCGGGGAGACGACGGTTGCTATCAGGTAATTGGGCAGATTGCGCCGCAAGGCTGAGAGATCGGACCAGAGGATGGCATAGGCACCCTCTGCACCCCTTAAAAGATCTAGTCCGATTTTGTCCAAGAGTCCTTTCATAGCTCTTTCGGGTCTCCTTATTTCAGGGATAGATGAAGCTTCCAAGCTCGTTCGGCTGGTAGTCCTTCTCTGTGAATCGGTCGAGATATTCCCTATGAATCGCTTCTGGGTCCATGTCGGCGAAGATATCGGGGTGAAGCCACTTGGACCAGTACATGAGCAGCGCCGGATAATCTGTGCCGTAGCTGAGATAGGAGCTCATCACATAAACCTGGCTGCTCTTCACAGCACTGACCTCGGCCAGTTCCGGACGTCCAAGGATTTCATCTCTCAAGGCTTGCATTTTAGAGCTATCTATCACCTCATAGCCGGAATCGTTCTTCTCTGCGTATTTGATGATGACATCTGGATTTCGTTTTATGATCTCCTCGGCATCAAGTGTTGCAAAGGCCCCGCTTCCGTTCAGATCGCTGAATATGTGCCTTCCACCAGCCAGATCAACCAGCTTCTGGACGACAGAATTTTTATTGTATGTTTTATATGGCTGTGAGCTGGCCTCGACATAGACGCCTGGCCTGTCATCCTCGGAAAGCTCACTGATTCTGTCAGCAATGATATTCAAATATTTGTCGTGGAACTCATTGAAGTACACATCTGCGTTTTCTCTTCGGTTGAGGACATAGCTCAATTTGAGCAGCTCGTCCCTTGTAGTCTCAGGAGTCGATGAGCCAAAGCTGAGGACTGCCACTCGATTGCCAATGCTCTCATTGATGGCCTTGGCACTGCTGCTGTAGGCAATGAGCAGATCAGGCTGTATCTCAAGCAGCTTTTCCAGATCCGGCTCAGTCCATGAGCCAACAGCTTCAAGTTCCGTAAGCCTGGGAAGAGTGACCCTGTACTCCTTGCTCTCTTTTATGTTGCTGGAGACTGCAACAGCGAGATCCTGCGCCTTGAGGACGCCAAGAATCTTAGCGTCCCTGTCAACCAAAGGCACGACGCTATCGACCGGCATATTTATCTTGACAGTTCGGTTGGAATCATCGATGAGAATGATCTGCTCTTCTGATCCGTTTATGATCTTTAGAACCTGCTCGACATCGCTCTCGGTCACGCTGCCGTCTCCGTCGGCGTCTGAGAGATAGGTTGGCTGCAATTCTCCTTTGACTGCGCCTTCGATATAGGCGACATCCGCCTCGTCTATCCTGTCATCCAAATTGGCATTGCCGAAGATGTCGAGCGTGTATTCAGAAGAGCTAACCAGAGCAGCTGATAGGGCCAGCCAGGTGCAGACCGCAAAAAGCAAAGAAAACAGTCTCATCTCATCTCACCTCCTGTGTAGGATAAACAAACACACCGTGCTTGCTCAAGTCGAAGTCTAATCCCTGAAACCGTGTCAAGTACTCCTGATGGATTGCCTGTGGGTCTAGGTCGTCAAATAAATCAGGGTGGAACCACTTGGCCAGGTATGCAATACCAGGAAGATGGTTGAATCCACCAAAGATATCGATATGAACAATGTAAACGCGCTTGTTTTCTATCGCTTTGACTTGAGCAAGCTCAGGACGGCCCATGATCTCGTCTCTGATCTCTGAAAACTCGGTCGTATTATCCAAAGCGTATCCGCTTTCATCTGTAATGGCTCGTTTGAAAATAATATCCGGGTTTCGCTTCATTACTTCCTCAGGATCGACATCTACTCCAGAACCCTCAGAGATGTCACCAAAGATATTTTTTCCACCTGCAATCTCTATCTTTTGGTGCCATCCGCTCTTAGAGCCACCAGTCCTCCACATCTCTCCTGGATTATATGTAGCTTCCAGGAATACATTGGGCCTATCATCTTCGGGAATTTCTTTGGTAGTATTCTGGATTTTACCAAGCCATCCTTCGTACCAATCTATGAACTCATCCGCTTTTTCGGTTCTTCCAAAGATGTAGCCAAAAGTCCTCACTTCATTTGCCAAGGTCTCCGGCTTGTAAAAGTCCAATGCAATAACGGAAATTCCTGGAAGCTTTTCTGCTTTCTCTTGGGCCTTGGAGGTCCATTGAATTACTAGATCGGGATTAAGGCCGATTATTGCCTCGTAGTCGGGAACCGAGATCGTTCCAACCGA
Source organism: Methanothrix sp. (assembly GCA_028679775.1). Lineage (GTDB taxonomy): Archaea > Halobacteriota > Methanosarcinia > Methanotrichales > Methanotrichaceae > Methanothrix. Next base: position 2,597 of record JAJRAX010000210.1, read on the forward strand.
TGGAAGACCGGCTAACTCCGGAAAGTATGCCTTGGATTCCAGTATGCTGCTTCCCACACCTACGATCCTGTCCTGAACGCCCAGGATTCTCATTACCTCAGCAGGATAGTCGTTGAGCGTGACTGCTCGTTGTACCGGAAGCTTGACAGTAACAACTATGTCGGCGCTATCCATGAGCGTCAGCTCCAACTCTTCGCCTTTGATGATCTCGTTTATCCGATCCACATCCAAGGAATCAACCTTGCCATCATAATTGGCATCGGCAAGTTTTGTGGCTTCGCTCTTGCCATCAATTATTCCCTTCACGTAGTCAGCATCTCTCTCATCAATGATGTCGTTCATGTCGGCATTGCCGAAGATCCCCAAAGGATTGCTCGACAAGAGTGGATCGTCGATCTGATCGCCTGCTGTGGCGCTGCACAGGCCTGACGAAATGGCCAATATCAATAGAACAAGCAGAGAACTGAGCACTCTATTCATAATGAAATCACATTCCTTTTTACTAATATCATTGATAGTATGATTATATATGCAAATGCGCATGTTGATTATAACTATTTCGGTGATGATTGTCAGGATTGTCGGAGAGTTGTTATTCGAGGAAAAAAGTGATTGAGCATAGCCCTCAGTCTATCGATTTACCGATCTCACGGATATGCCCACAATCCCTGGCTGGGTATGGAGAGCCAGTCCTCAAAGTACTCCTTCTTCAACTGCGCTGGATCAAGGTCCTGGAATAGATCAGGATAGAAGCGCTTGGCCAGATATGCGGCTCCAATGGGGTCCTGGCCACCGGATGCTGTTCCATAGTATCCGAGAATGTAAATCCGTCCATCTTTAGGGTATTCGTGCTATAAGCATAAAATCATGATTAAGGAAGGTAGATGCAGAGGCAGCCAGGAGCCACATGTGGAAGCCTTATTATCTCAGAAATTGAGATGGTAAGCCATGTTCATGAAGAGGCATGTGCTCTCCATGCGAGAGTTCTCCCGAGAGGAGATCGACTCCGTCCTTGATCTGGCAGCATCCCTAGAGCCTTATGCGCGGGGAAAGAAGAGCGATATGATGGCTGGCCGGATCCTGGCCCTCCTATTTTTTGAGCCTTCAACGAGAACGCGCATGTCATTTGAGACTGCTATGAAGCGGCTTGGCGGTGGAGTCATCAACCTTGGACCTGCCGAGGGCTCCTCGATCTCCAAGGGCGAGTCCCTGGCAGATACCGTGCGGGTTATAGGCGGTTATGCTGACGTCCTTGTCATCCGCCACCCAAAAGAGGGATCAGCCCGCCTCGCCTCCCAGTTCTCGCCGGTCCCTGTGATCAACGCAGGCGACGGAGCCGGGCACCACCCAACTCAGACGCTTCTCGACCTTTACACCATCAAAAAGGAGAGCCGCCTGGAGAACCTGAGCATTGCCCTCGTGGGCGACCTGAAGTACGGCCGCACAGTTCACTCCCTGGCATATGCTCTCTCCCTTTACGGCGCTGACATCACTCTGGTCTCTCCTCCCGGCCTGAAGATGCCTGAGTCTATCAAGGCAGACCTCTCCGGCAAGGGAACAGCTGTTCGCGAGACCAGCGACCTCGGAGAAGTGATCAACAATGTTGATGTGCTCTACATGACCCGCATCCAGCGAGAGAGGTTCCCGGACCCGGTAGAATACAAGAAAGTGGCCAGCAGCTACAGGATAACTCCGGAGTTCCTTGCAGAAGCAAGAAAGAACCTCATCATCATGCATCCCCTGCCAAGAGTAGACGAGATCGCTCCTGCAGTGGACCGAACTGGACACGCCCGCTACTTCGAGCAATCTTTCTACGGCGTGCCGGTTAGAATGGCTCTCTTGAGGATGCTCATAGAAGAAGGTGCATAGCAATGAGAGATAACCCAAGATTGGAAGAAAAACCAAGAAAAGATGACGAGCCAAAGGGACAAAAGGTCAGGCCCATCAACAACGGCACAGTGATCGATCACATTGCTGGAGGCCAGGCTCTCAATGTCCTCAAGATCCTGGGCATCTCAGGAGCCACAGACGCGATGGTCTCGGTAGTCATGAATGTCGATAGCAGAAAGCTTGGCAGAAAGGATATAGTCAAAGTGGAGGACCGCGAGCTTTTGGAGGAAGAGGTCAACAGGATTGCACTCATTGCCCCAGATGCATCAATCAACATCATCAGGGACTGCAAAGTCATTGAAAAACGAAAGGTGGATCTGCCAGACGAGATCGTAGGTGTAGTGCGCTGCCAGAACCCAAACTGCATTTCCAATACCCTTGAACCCATCAAATCCAGGATGCTTGTCAAGGTCAAAAATCCCGTCTTGTTGCGCTGCCTGTATTGCGAGCAACCCCTTACCGAGAGAATAGCAGAGTACCTGATCTGAGAATGCTTGGTCCTGTCGAATGCGAAAGTATAAATCAGGTTCTGGCATTGTCTTGCCCCAGTTTAGATGGAGCTGACTATCATAGGATGGAATTTGAGATGACAGTGAAAAATGGCGATTTCATTAGAATTGATTATATAGAGACGGTTGATGGGCAGACTATTGCTGCTACTGACAGAGACGTGGCTACAGAAAAGGGAATCTTCAGTGAGGATGCCCAGTATGGGCCGCACCTCATAGTAGTGGGAGCGGGCCAGCTCGTGGCAGGCTTCGAAGCAGACCTGATTGGAAAGGAGATCGGCTACTCAGGAAAGATAGAGCTCCCTCCAGAGAGCGCTTTTGGCCTGCGCGATCCCAAGAAGATCGAGATCGTTCCCATGAACCGATTCAAGGAGCAAAAGCCAGTCGTAGGAATGCGAGTGGGCGTGGAGAATAAGACAGGAACAGTCTCCAGGATCATCGGGCGAAAGGTGAGCATCGACTTCAATCACCCCCTGGTTGACAAGACCATCGTCTACGAGTACAAGATCACGGAGAGCATCGAGGATCGGCTGGAGAAGCTCAAGGCCATCATCAATACCTTTGCCAGGATGGAGCTTGAGGCAGAGATAAAAGATGAAATGGCCATCATCAATGTTCCCTGGGAGCTATCCTATTACAAGGAATGGCTCATGATCAGGCGAGGTCTCGCGGACATGATCATCCAGCACCTGGGATTCAAAGAGGTTGACTATGTCGAGAAGCACACCGGCGAGCGAATCAAGGCCGAGTTGATCTCACCACCAGCAAAAGAGCCCGCTACTGAAGAGGCAAAACCTGCAGAGCGGCCCGCGGAAGAGACCACAACACCAGCCTAAAAAAAATTATCTTTTTTATTCTATTTTTAGAAGAAGTAGTAGCCTCCAGAGCTATACATGGACCATTCACTTGAATAGTAGTAGGTGGTTCCAGTCCATCCATAGACGTTAGCCGCATACCAGGGATCGTAGGCTGCATACCAGGGATCATACACTGCCGGGCTGTAGTAGTACGTGTATGTCGGATAGGTGTAAGTAGGATATGTGTAGGTTGGATAGACGTAAGTTGGATACGTGTAGGTCGGATAGGTGTAAGTGTATCTTGGATACCAGGAGTAAGCATAGGCAGGATATCCGTAGCTATACGAAACGTACCCTCCGGGATTCAGCCAGTCATGATGGCCGCCATGGCCGCCGAAATCAAGATGACCTTCATGATCGTCACCATAAGCTGCTAATTCAGGATTCTCCATTCCCATGTCATCAAAGGCAGAACCCATTGCCACCAGCATTCCCATTGTTATTATGGATAATATCAGCTTCATTGAGTTAATTGGAATTCCTCCAAGTACCCTGTTCATTGGGCTTAATATTAAAAGATGATTTTTATGTAGATATCATCTAATATCTACATGAACCCTCTATAACGCTTTTGATATCGAAAACGGATGCAAAATGGCATTGAGTTTTCGAAAAGATGGATGATCTGCCGCACATCGCAATCATGACTCACAGGTCCATGCTCTCGCGAGGAGCTGAGGAAACGGGACTCTCGCGAGGGATCGTGGCAGGATCTTCTGACGAGCCAGCCTCAAGATGATTGATTCAGGAGATTCTCGAATGGAGACGACTGGTTGGTGGACGTGGAAACAAGATCCTCAGCAGGCACCTGCACATGCAGAGTGTTGAGCAGATCTCTGATTATCTCCCAGGGATAGGTCGAGATGATGCGACAGTCGTTCCGGCCCCGATAGACCCCATCCCCATAGATTCTGGCATCAGGAGAATATGCGGCTGCGACTACGAGATCTCCCTCCTGGTACTGTCCCTGTCCTAGATACTGCTTTTCGAACCTGAAATTGCCCAGCACTGCCGGCTGGCCATCTATCAAAGGCTGGTAGAGATTGGGTTCATCCGCTCCGGCATCCATGAGAGCATAATAAATAATATATTCATTGGCACTAATATTTGCGACCATTGGCTCATCATATCGAGTCAGGACCATCGATGCCACATAATCGTCGCTGTCTATGGTAAGGTTATATCTGGTGAATCCTATGCCCATGGACGTAACGCCCTTTGATGCATCTTCAACGTAAACTGTGTACTGCATAGTGGTATTCATATTAAAAGATACAACGTAGGGCCCAACCGTTCCGGATTCGTAAGCTGCAAGTGCTGGTGCGGCCAGGAAAAGCGCCAGGAGCAGGACGAATAGCGCGCGCATTTTTTTTGCCACGGATATCATTGTTGGCCGTTTATGGCGGCGAATCCATTTCATCCTTTTGGTGAGATCGTACGGACCGGCACGGTTCATTCATGGGCCGATCACAGGACAATCATGGGCAGGCCGATCCACCAATCCAATCAGGTAGAACCAGGCAGAGCCTGGCTGACCCAAGCAGAGCTTGAGATCCTCCAGCGTGCGCGAGAGCCTTCGCTTGAGTAAACCGTGATATAATTAATCCTTGGCCAGCAATATCTCCATGGATGATACATTCACTGCTTTCCCGTCCTCGCTCTGGATAACCTCGGTTCCGATGGTAATATTTTTGACAATTAGATTTGGCATGAATCGATTCCTGGTGATCTCTGCCGCATCCACTGCTCGAGAGATGGCACGTCCCCTGGCTTTCAATGTTACTGAAGAGATTGGCTTGTTGAACTGGGTCATCACTGCAAGAACGTAGTTCATGACTGGTTTGTCACCGATGAAAATCACGGCATTGTCTTCCATAGAATCGTCCCTCCTTCTACTTTTCTTGGGCAGGTTATTAATCCTTTCTCTCAAGGATATCAGCGAAGGCAAAGTTGGGTTTGACTGCTTCTATCTTCACCCGCAGCCTCTCGCCCTGCTGGGAGCCGCGCACGATGATAGCGAAGCCTTCTACCATGGCAACGCCGTCACCAGATTTGCCTGTGGACTCGATCAGTACGTCAAGCATATCGCCTTTTCTCACGGGACCAGTGAGCAGTTTCTTGGCTACGATGTAGGTCTCTGCGCTTTCCTTTCTCGAAGCCGGAGGAGAATGAGCCTGAACGGAAGAGAACTCCCTTCGTACCTCGTTTAAAAAGTCCTGGAAGAGGTCTCCCTGAAAGACCTTGACCACGAAGTTGCCCCTTGGCCGCAATAGCTTCTTGGCCATCTTGAGAGCCGAGCGAGCCAGGTCTACTGATACCGCATGGTCCATGTCCCAGGCTCCCGTAAGGTTTGGCGCGGCATCGCAGATCACGACGTCCGCATCACCGCCGAGAGCCTCTTTAACAAGATCGACTGTGCTCTCGTGGGTTATGTCCGCCTGAAAGGTCTGGACACCAGGGATGGCAGCTATGCCCTCAAGGTCCACGCCCACAATCTTGCCGCCTGACAGCTTTGCGGCCACCTGCAACCAGCCGCCGGGAGCGGCTCCCAGGTCCACGACATTGTCATCTCGCTTGATGATGTGAAACTTCTCATTGATCTGCAGCAGCTTGTAGGCGGA
>JAJRAX010000211.1 GCA_028679775.1 Methanothrix sp.
CATAGCTTTTAGGGCTGAAGTCAGCCAGCCTATTGTGACGCGATTTTTTGTGCAGTCACAAGCCCCATCCTTTAGGGTGGGGTAGTTGACATTAGCCCAAGCAGGATTTGCTGCGAAGTTGCACAGATCAACTATATATCTTATCGTATCCACTCTTAAAAAAGAAGACGCCAAGAAAGCACCACCCAACGGTGCGCAGAAGGAGACCGCACTTGCCAGCAATTGAGAAGGTTATCATGCAAGAGTGCCAATTATCATGGACCAGATGATATCGCAGCCGGTACCTGGAACAAGGAACGTCACCCTCTACCCTTACCTGCGAAAGGTAGACTACATGTCATCCAATTCCTACCTTCTCTCAAGCCCGGAACAGATCTCTCTTATCGATCCCGGCAGCATGGACAGCCAGATCAATCTCCTGGATGAAGAGATCCGGATCCTGCAAGAAGAGCTGCTCCGTCCGGTCTTTGTCTACCTCACTCATGTCCATCTCGACCACTGGTATCAATTGACGCAAGGCAATCCATGTAAAGAGCTATCAAAGGCATTTCTCGCCGTGCAGGAGTCGGGAGCCATCGCTCTGGAGACCTGCGATCCGCAGACGACACTGTCCGGCCTGCTGGAGCGGCCCATGTCAGCGTTTCCAGTCGATATCAAGCTTCTCACCAGCCTTGACAAGACCATAGAATGCGAGAGCACAATCGACTTGAATGGATGCAGCTTCGACTATTCCATTAAATCAAGACGGATCGCAGAAGACTTGGTGCTTCACAGCCAGATCATCCCACTCGGCAAAAAGGATAAGATGGAGATCTACCATACCCCGGGTCACAGCCCGGACAGCATCTGCATCCGTTCAGGCTCGATGCTCTTTGTTGGAGACATATTCTTTGCACCAAATCCAGGGATGGCAGGAGCCTACGGCTGGAGCCAAAAGGATCTCATGCAATCCATTCTGAAGATTTTATGGATATTGGAAAATGAGAAAATTCTATTTTGCGGTTCCGGCCACGGAAAACTCATCGACGCTGAAAAAGCACGACGAAGCCTTGAGGTAATGTACCAGGACACAGCATCTTTGGAGAAGCTCGAAGTGATTTCTCCCCTCTGGGCCAAGCGAACGTCAGAATACGCCCTGGATCTCAAAAGCGAACTGGAAAGGACATTTACAATCATTGCCGGTCGTCTGGCCTACGTATCACATGTGTTGGGCGAACTCGATGAAGAGTCAAAGGCCAATGAACTGGATTGCCTTCTGGACATTCAGTACATGGATAAGCTGTTTACAGACTTTAATGACTTTGCATTGCAGCTTCATGAAGGAAAGAAGATGGACTGGGATATGGTCCACAAGACCGGACAGGTCGTAGGCAGGCTCGAAAAGCTCTTTGACAAAAGCAAGCTGGAATTGGTGCTCCATCGGCCACTTTTGGATAGGGTAAGCAGGCAGCTTAACGACTACATGACAACCTATCGCGGCTATCGACCTCCTTATTTCGTATCCTGCGTGGATGTAAATGAACTTATCAATGAGGTCCTGGAGTCATTGCAGCACAACCGTCCAAAAGACGATGCAATCATGCAGGCGGAAAGCATTGAAGAATACCTGGAGGCGCTGACAAATCGCATTGCCTACCTGAATATATTCGAGGATATGGATATCAAGTTCAGGCCATGCCCCAGGAAGGCATCAGCAAGGATGGACAGAGAGCGTTTTGCCGAGATCATGGTAGACATATTGGAGCGGTTTGCAGGTGCCAGATTAAAAGAGATCGAGATCACTGCAGAAATGATTGACGAATGGGCAACGATAGGCATCACGGGAAGAGGCAAATGCACCTGTCATCCTCTGAGCCAGTCCAAAAGGTTTTTTGAAAGAAGCCTGGCGCTATCCGGAGGGCTATTGCAGACATCCTTCGGAGAGAATAGGCCATCTGTGGAGATCGAGTTCTTCACTCAATTCTGATTTCATCAAATTCTAATGCTCGAAGTGCATAAGAAGCTCGGTCTTGCCGCCTTTGGTTGAGAAGCTCATCTTGTCAACGTATTTGCTCATAGTAAACGCAGCAAGGGCAAGCGATGTCGCCTCGGCGTCTTGCATGGATTCGATGCAGGGCAACGCAACGGGGATTTCGAAGGGCATGCCATCATAGACCGCCCGGACATCCAGGTTAAACTCATCGAATACGACGTTCAAAGCTATCTTTTTTCCGGATAGTCCCAGAAAAGGAGAGGCATCCAGTAGCTCGTTAATGGCGGCTATTGCATTGAAGATTACCTCTCGCCGTGCACCCCAGGCACCGCCCTGCTTTTCCATGATCTCAAATATCTTCTCGGATGTATCGACCTCTGGGTCGAGCTCGAATTCCAGCTTTCGGCTGATGCCAATTCGAAATAAGACGTTGAGAACCACTGCACAGATCGTGGCCACTGCAAGAGACGACGACAGGAAGGACTTGAGTATCGGGTCAACGCCTGCGTAAAGTCCTGGATTTATGTCATAGCTCAGTCCAAAGATGATAGAGAGCCCCACCACGAAGGTCTTTCGAGCATCGATCATGCGGGACATGAGGATCTGTATTCCTGCCATGACCATGAAGCAAACCGTAAAGATCAGAGATGCGCCCATCACCGGCGTTGGCATGATCACAAAGATTGCTGCCAGTTTAGGGAAAAATGCCATAAGAATGAGAATGCCGCCTGCCGCGTAGCCTATGCGCCTGCTGGTTGCGCCTGTGGCGATGGACAGCCCAATATTGCTTGATGATACCGACTGGCCAAGAGCCCCCAATAGCCCTGAGGCAATGTTTCCTGCCCCGCAGGCCAGCATTCCCCGGCCAATTGAGCGCATCTCAATTCTCTTCCAATCGGCGTCGTTGATCTTCTGACAGGTGGTGAGATCGCCCATAGTCTTCAGGGCTGAAGAGAATGCGGCCACAAGAAAAGGCACGAGCAATGCAGTGCTAAAGGACATTCCGAATTTGCCCATCTGAGGAAACTGGAAATAGGCGGAGTCGATGATCAGCCGGACGTTTTCGATGGTCAAGATGCCTGCGGCAAAGGACACCGCATAGCCTGCCACCATGCCGATCAGAAGAGAGTAGAGCCGCAGCTTGCCTTTGCCCCAGACGTTAAATGCTGCAGTGACGGCCAATGTAGTCACCGCCACTAAAAAAGGCAACGCCTGGACCTGCGGGTGAATGCTGTCCACTCCAAAAAACTTTGGGACAGCGATGGGTATCACCTCGACCCCAACCATGAGAACAACAGTGCCCGTCACCTCCGGCGGAAAGAACTTGCGCATCCTACCCACCACCTGGGAAAACAGTGCCTCGAAGACGCCGGCGACAGCGGTCATGCCGAAGATCAGTGCCAGGCCGCCATCTCTTCCGGCCAAAAGCGACGCAGGCACAAATGCCGGACCGTTTAGCAGTGGACAGAGGTAACCGGAGCCGACGGGTCCCCTGTTCAAGGCCTGAAGAGCTGTCGAGAGGCCGGTGGCCAGCATTGCCATGCAGATCAGAGTTTGCGCGTCCTCCGGACTCCCCCCGATCTCGCTTACTATCACCACCGGAAAAATGAAAGCGATGGACAAGATGAAGATATGCTGAAAGCCCAGGAGTAGCGCGGTTGCAAGAGGCGGTTCATCGTCAACGCCGTAGATGAGATTGGTGGGCTTTCTGGGCATTTGAAATCCGGCTTTTGAAACGTTTTTATCGGATTTAATTCTTTTGCCATTGAAATTATTGCGCGAAATATTTAAATGCAACCAGCCAAATCTCTTACCAAAAAGAGGTAAAATATCATGAAGATCAACCTGAAAGTAGGATCTGTTCTCCTGTTTATGTGCCTTGCTCTCTCATTCGGCATAGTCTATGCAG
>JAJRAX010000212.1 GCA_028679775.1 Methanothrix sp.
ATTTCACTAAGGAAAAAGCGCTATATATTTTGGATTCGATTTTTGTGAAGATTGGCTACCCTGATGAGTGGTGAGATTTCTCCGGACTCGAATAGAGAACGATTCCTATGTGATGAACGTTCTTAGGGCCGGAAACTTCAAGTTCGAACATGGAAACAACGGTTTGGATAAAGTAGGAAAGCCTGTAAACCGTGATGCATGGTACATGTCACCTCACACAGTAGATGCCTACAATGATCCGACGAAGAACACTATAGTCCTTTCGGCAGGAGTCCTGCAGCCACCCATATTTAACAAGGATGCAGATGATGCTATCAACTATGGCGCTATCGGAGCGATGATAGGACATGAAATGATTCATGGCTTTGATGACCAGGGAAGGCAGTTCGACAAAGACGGGAACCTAACCGACTGGTGGACAAAAGAGGATGCAGATAAGTTCAACAGGAGCGCTCGCGTCTTAGTAGACGAATATAATAAGTTCGAAGTACTGCCAGATCTCTACATCAATGGAAAATTGACTCTCGGAGAGAACATCGCAGATTTCGGAGGCCTGACTATATCCTACTGGGCGTATCGTATATCTTTGAACGGAGAGCCTGAGAAGATCGATGGCTGTACAGGCGACCGGAGGTTCTTCCTTAGCTATGCACAGATGTGGAGGGAATCCACAAGAAATGAGTCGCGGAGAACATTGGTGCAAGTAGATTCTCATTCGCCAACCAGGTTCAGAGTCAATGGTGTATTGTTCAATGTGCCTGAATTCTACAAAGCATTCCCTGAGGTCAAGGTTGAGGATAAGCTCTACAGGCCAGAGGATCTGAGGCCGATAATCTGGTAGAGCATATAACGCAGATGTGCTCAGATGAGAATCTGTTGCATATGGGATGCGTAGCGATAGCGATGGGTAACCGATGTTTGTTCTTAAGTGCTACTACTCATTGATGAAACAGGAAAAAACTAAAAAGTTGGATAGCCTAAGAGTGATTCTTGCAATACCATATCATGGCATCCTTATACCTTCTCTGAACCCATATGCCGTTTTTTCTATTAACGAGTCTTTGAGTGTCCGCAAGGTGCACCAAAAGCCTTTGCTCCATGTCAGGCGTTAAGCCGTAGGTGCTTTTGAGAATTTCTGTCTGCATATCTAGTGGAAGCTGATACCTTCGAGGGAATATCTCTATATTGGACGGGTAGCCCATCTGAAGAAGGGCACCGTAAAGATAAATGTACTCTGGTCTCTCCTCATACAGTTCGAAAATCCTTTCATATACATCTTTAAATCCGTGATCTGCTCGCGTCACCAAGGTGAGAGCACCTTCAGTCACATCCAACATCTTCTGCAATGCTGGCATGATATCAGGCATGTGAAAACAGTAAGCTGCATTGACGAGGTCGTATGTTTCAAGCTCAGATCTATCCACGTCCTGCCATAGCTTGTTTATGATCTGAATGTTCTCCAAGCCGTTCTTCTCAGCGCGTTTCAGCAATCTGGAACTCTGGACCTTAGAGGGCTCTATTACAGTGACGCTTCCTACAACCTTTGCTAGTGGAACGGTATAGGCTCCCGCACCTGCTCCTATATCTAACACTACAGAATCCGAGTTTAAAAACCTGACCATTCGATCCAAGATCAAACCCGGATATCCTATGAGGTCATTATACTCATCGTCAGTGTCCGCGAACTTATAGCTTCCCCAGAAATCTTCGTTGGAGATTCCTTTTTCTTTCAGCTTTTGCACCCAGGGAGAATTCTCCCTTTGTTGCCTCCATTCTATAGCCCAATCGATCATAGCAGTCATCTCTCATTAAAATACCAGATTCATATTGATGAATAGCAAAACATTCCATTCTTTTTAAATTGTAATGTGCATAAAACCATAACATCCATTGGTTTCCGCCTCATATTCATGCTTTTCAAATTCCTATTATGTATTCATACTGCTTGTCTATCTCTTGAACTTTGAAGACATAACTTCTAAGATTAATCATCCTTCATAGTAATAAATATGTCGATAGATGTAACAATACATGATATAATTTACAGAAAAAAATATTATGGTTTCATTGAGTATCCAGAAGGATAGCAATGAATAAAGAAGAGGATAGCGGTCCAGTTATGATGCAAATGGGGTGTTGTAGTATGTATAGTTGCTAAAATAAATTGGGTCTTTGATCAGGTTCATGAATTATCTGAAACTTCCATGGGCGAGCCTATAACTAAAAAAACATATGATTTGATAGTGAGGCTCTCGCCGAGGACTGCTTGAGCATAGATGTTCGCCAACTGAATCGAAAATAGAACAATGGATTATAACAAGTCAATTTCTGAAAAATTATTTTTTGATTTTGGTTCTTGTAGCTCGCTTACAGAGTGTGATACGGTGAATTCGCTCCACATGGGATCCATCTTTCCAATAGAACCTACTCTATCCTCGTCCCTCGGCTCGGTGCCAGCTTTTTCTTCAGGTCTTCGCCAAGCAGATTGATGGAGAGCACAGTAATTACGATCATCATTCCCGGAAACATTGTCGTCCACCATATGCCTTGCATAATATCTCTTTGCGCTTCATTTAGCATGTTTCCCCAGCTTGGCAGATGAGGTGGAATTCCAAGTCCCAAGAAGCTTAAGAATGACTCCGTCAGAATAGCATGGGCAGTCATTAGAGTCACCGATACTATGGCGATGTAAAGGAGATTGGGCATGATGTGCCGGTACAGAATATAACCGTCACCTGCCCCAAGTGACGTTGCTGATTCCACAAAAGGCCTTTGGCGAATGGAAAGTGCTTCGCTGCGGACCAAACGTGCAGTACCCATCCAGTGCGTTAGCCCTATGGCTAGAATGATAGTCCACACACTTCTTGTGAACATAGTCACCAGAACCATGAGCAAGATCGTCTCGGGCGGAGAATAAATCGTGTCCACCAACCGCATCAAAATGCTGTCGACCAGGCCTCCGAAATACCCTGCCAAAAGCCCGATCAATACGCCCAGAGATACGGTCAGAGCGGCGGCACAAATTCCTACCAGAAGCGATACCCGGGTTCCATAGAGCACCCGAGCAAACATGTCACGTCCCAGATGGTCTGTGCCAAAGGGATGATCAAATGATGGTGCCTGCATAGGCTGGTCTAGGCTTACCTGGACCGGATCATAAGAGATAAGATATGGAGCCAGCAAGGCCAGCAGTATGAGCAATGCAATAAAGATCATCCCCAGAGTGACTTGCTTTATGCCTAGAAGTCCCCCCTGCTGCAACCTCATGATACGCGCCTTCATTTCCGCATTCCGTAGAATCATTTTCGTTCCATTCCTCCTCTTTAGCCGTACTTAACTCTAGGATCGACCAGCGCATAGGCCACATCTGCCAACAGATTTCCCAGGATCACTAGCAGGCTGGTAAAGAGCGTCAGCCCCATAAGTAGCATGTAATCCGCCCTCAGAGCTGCATCATAGGCGAGCTTTCCGATCCCCGGCCAAGCGAAAATGCTCTCTACCACCACGCTGCCACCAATCAAGAACGGAATGATTAGGCCTATCTGAGTGATGAAAGGAAGCAGAGAGTTTCGCAAAGCATGCCGCAAGATTATGTCCCGTTCAGCTAGGCCTTTTGCCCTAGCGGTAAGAACATAATCCTCATTCATGGACTCCTGAAGCGATGATCGAAAGTATGCGTAAAAAGCAGCCATATGGCTGACAGCTAAAACACAGGCGGGCAGAATCAAATGACGTATCCTGTCCAATACATAGGGCATAAACGACTCTGGCACATCCACGGAGACCATGCGAGAGGAGGGAAGCCAGCCCAGCCAAGCGGAAAAGACCAGCATGGCCAGAAGGGCAACAAGAAACGTTGGCATTGAGTACAGCAGGTAGCTTAAGCCGTTTAGAGACGCATCTAATCTCGACCCTGCTCGAAGTGCAGAAGCCAAACCCAGAAGCACAGCCAGGATCGCACTGAGGCCATATCCCGTCAGCGTCAGGATCAGCGTGGCTGGGAAGCGCTCTAAAATCACATCCATAACTGGCCGCTTGTTGATATACGAAAATCCCCAGTCGCCCTGTAAGATCTTTCCTAGCCAGGCCAAATAACGGACCTGTACAGGCTGATCCAGCCCGAGCTGCGTTTCCACTTTTGCCAAGTCTTCAGGTGGCATCTTTTGCACTGTGATCAATCCCAGGTAGGCGACCACGGGATCCACCGGCGAAAAATAAAATATGAGGAAGGTCAGCACGGAAATCCCGAGCAGTAGTGGCGGGATTTGAATGACTCTCCTCACGATAAAGCTTGCCAGGTTGCGATCCAAATTGCCATCACTCCTTATTCCATTTTTCTACATTCCACCACAGCTCGCCGTTGATACCTCCGTTGTTCCCTTCTCCATGTGGTCCGTTCCGGGATACGACCCCGGTTATTTTGTCGTTTAGAGCGTAGACATAATTGCCGAAGACTATGAAAGCCACTGGTTGATCATCGGCGAGTATCGTTTGCAGCTCCTGGTAAATCGCTTTTCTCTTTTCCTTGTCGAAGGTAGTCCTGCCATCTTCCAAAAGTTTATCAACTTCGGGATTGTTGTACGAAGCAGGGTTCCACCACCCCTGTCCAATGGACTTAGAACACCAGAGATGATAGTTGCTGTCATCCGGATCAAAGGGAGAACCACCGGCAGCTGTAATAAAACTGCTGCGATATAGCTCCTGAGTGATCTCGTCCCAGCTTTTGCCCACAGGCTCCACTTTAATGCCTATGGCGGCCAGGTCAGTCTTAGCGGTGATGGCTATATCTTTCCGATCGCTTTCGGAAGAGGGATAGATTAGCTGAAACTCTAGATTCTTTCCATCCTTCTCCAGAACACCGTCCCCGTTCGAATCCTTGAAGCCAGCGTCAGCTAAGAGGCTCTTTGCCTCGGTGGGATCATAGCCAAAAGCTATGTCCGAATTGTAAACCCAATCCTGTTTCCTGAATGGTCCATAGGCGATCTCCCCTTGGCCACTGAAGATGGTATCCAGGATCTGCTGTTTGTTTATAGCGCGGGCTATCGCCTGGCGAACCTCTTTGATATCGAAAGGCCACATTGTGCTAGGAAGATTAAGGGCAAACCAGTTCGCGGAAGGTTCTGAGTATATCTTTATGCCGTTTGTCCCCTCCAAGGTCTTCATGGACCTTGGGTCGATTTTGATGGCATCGACCTCGCCACTCTTCAGGAGGTTTATCCTGGCGGATTCATCGGGCACAAAAACGTATTTCAATGTGTCAATTTTGGGAGCCCCGTCATAGGAATCGGGATTGGACTTGAGTACAAGCTCTTCTCCCCTCTTCCAGCTGTCGAACTTGTAAGGGCCTGTGCCTATAGGCTTTAGCCAGAAATCCGTTTTAGCCAAATCTTGCCCATCCAGAATATGCTCGGGCAGGATGGCCAGACAAAACCTCTCACCGAAGGAGACTATCCCCTCATTCAGGGTGAATTTCACAGTGTTAGGATCGACGATGTTAATGTTATCTATCGCATTAAATTCCGAAGATGTGGGGAAGATCGAAATCCATTTTCCACTCTTCATCAGATCATAGGTAAACTTCACGTCCTGTGCAGTGAAATCAGATCCATCATGCCATTTTACACCTTTTTTAAGATGGAACGTGTAAGTCTTGCCATCCGGTGAGACATCCCATGACTCCGCTAGATCGGGTGCCATTTGTAAATTATTGTCTGACTTCAACAGCCCGCTGAATACTTTAATGGAGTCATAGACGGCCCCATGGCCGCTGAATGATAGTGGATTCAGGTCGTCCGGTTCTTTTCCTAAGGCGATGTTCAGGGTCTTTCCGGTCTGCTCTGCATCGGCGAGAGGCAGTGAGGCCAAAAAGATAACGCTGACCACCAAGACCGCCAAAAAAAACTTCGTTTTCATTTTTCCAACTCCGTTCTACATGCTTTAACTCCTTTCGAGTATTTCTTTTAAATCTCCTTAACAAAAAAATGTCATTTCTGTCCGCAGATCATATAATATGCCGCATTATGAGTTACTTTTTGCGAAAAAGGCATGTGCTTTCTCTGAATGTTTCGAATATTATCCAGATAGGTCAGATCTATTCCTTTAAATCCAGCTTCTTCCAGATAGGTTCTGGCCTTTTGGGCATCCATGCCACGTGGGTGAGGTAACGCTGATTCCGTCTCCTTCGAGTACCAGCCCTCTCTTGGATTCCGTCTCTCCAATATAAGGATGCTAAGATCACCTATTAGCCTTCGCAGCTTGCTTTCCAGAGAGACGTCCATCCATAGGCCATCGATTACAATCAGCCTGCCTTCATTCTTCAGAACTCGTTTCCACTCCTGAAGAGCACTTCGTGGCCGCAAAAGCGTCCAGAATACATGGCGGTTGAGAACTGCATCAAAACTTTCATCCTCAAAACTCAGTTTCTCGGCATCTCCTGGCTCGAACCGCACCTTAAGATCCGCAACATTTGCTTTAGATCTAGCCTTTTGTAGCATTCTTTCCGAAAGATCGACACCTGTGACAATGTATCCCATCTCCGCCAGAACGCAGCTCATCTCGCCCGTTCCGCAGCCCACATCTAGTACTTTTGATCCAATCGGCGGAAGCACTGCCGAAAGCGCTTCAATCCAGGCCTCATGTTCCTTTTTGGTCTTGATGCCATGACCATGGTGGCTGTCGTAACTCTCTGAAGAGTCATCCCATTTTGCTGCTATCTCCGCTTTGGCTTCCTTCTCCTGCAACGGCACGAACATTGATCCCCGTCCTGAGTATTAAATCTATCTATTGAATTCATATTAAATGCTAATTGCAAATCAATTTAACGCTATTTATATGCTGCTAACTATTATTTAATATTGCTAAGTCTTATTTAATCTCATATTAATAGTAACCTTTAATATCTTGTATTTGATAGGTCTACAAAATGGCTCTGCTAGATATAACCGATCTAAAAACTTGCTTTCCATCCCCAGACGGCCTGGTCAAAGCCGTGGACACCGTGGACCTTCATATTGACAAGGGCGAACGACTGGGTTTGATTGGTGAAACAGGTTGCGGAAAGACGGTACTGGGCTTATCAATCGTTCGCCTCTTGCAGGCTACGACCCGCATTGATGGCCGCATACTCTATAACAACATCGATATCCTGAAGGCGTCTGATGGCAAGATGAGGCAACTGAGAGGAAGAGAAATTGCTATGATCCTCCAAAATCCGACAACATCCTTAAACCCCGTTTTGAAGATCGGTGACCAGATTGCAGAAGCGATCTCGCTTCATCAAGGATATATGCGAAAAGAGGCATGGTCAAAGGCAGTGGAAATGCTGGAAGCAGTAAAAATTCCTGATTCAGCCGAAAGGGCCCATCAATACCCTCATGAGCTATCTGGTGGCATGAGGGAACGGGTCATGATCGCTATGGGACTCGCCTGCAATCCGAATTTTATAATTGCCGACGAACCTACTAAAGGGCTAGATGCTAGGACCAAGGCACAGATCATAGACCTGATTCACGAAACGACCTCCAAGAAGGCGTTGCTTATAATCACCCATGATTTGGGAGTTGCCGGTACAATCTGTGACAGAATTGCTGTCATGTACGCAGGCGAGTTGCTAGAAGAGGCATCTTCGGATTTAATCCTAAACGATCCGCTTCATCCCTACACCAGAGGCTTCATCAATTCCTTGCCCAGCCGCGGACTTGTGCCAATCCCAGGCACAAGTCCATCACTTATTGATCCGCCTCAGGGTTGTCGATTCCATAATCGTTGTCCACAGGCTGCAAAAATCTGTTCAAAAAAACATCCGACGCTGATGGAGATAGAAAAAGGGCATAAAGTGAGGTGTTTGTTATACAATTGATAGAAGTCTCGGACTTGAAAAAGTATTATTCTAATGGGCTGATCAAAAAGCAATACACTCGTGCTGTTGACGGAGTCTCCTTTCATATCGAAAAAGGCGAGACCTTGGGACTAGTAGGGGAGAGCGGCTGTGGCAAGACTACGGTTGGTAGGCTTCTTCTCCATCTGATCGAGCCTACTTCTGGAAAAATAATGTTTGACGGCATAGATCTGATCGCCTTGAAAAGAAGTGAATTACGGAAATTACGCCCCAGAATGCAGATGATCTTCCAAGATCCGGAATCTTCGCTCAATCCCAGGATGAAAATTGGTGAGAGTATCGCCGAGCCTTTTCGTTTGGGACTGAGAGGAAAAATCTGCACCCATGAGATCAAAAGACAGATTCAGGATCTTATAGAAATTGTCGGCCTGAATCCTGAACACGTAAATCGTTATCCATATCAGCTCAGCGGCGGCCAGAACCAAAGAGTTGTCTTGGCCAGGATCTTGGCCATAAATCCAGAATTCATCGTAGCAGATGAGCCTACAGCAGCGCTGGATGTATCCGTTCAAGCGCAGATTCTGCATCTTATCATGAACCTGAAGAAGGATTTCGGCCTGACTATGCTCTTCATATCTCACGATTTAGAAGTCGTAAGGCACATGAGCGATCGTATCGCTGTAATGGAGCTGGGAAGGATTGTGGCGGTTGATTCGGTTAAAATGGATGATTGCAAAAGATCGGTATGAAGAGCGGTTGGCCTTGCAAGGTGAATATGCCCGACAGAAGACCATCGTGGATTCAGCAAATAGAACGGTAACGATAGACAAGCCTGTGGAGAAGTTAGTCCCCATAATAACCTGGGCTTACGAACCGATATTAATTTTGGGATTGAAAGATAATATTGTAGGAGTGACGACAGATACAATCACGAACTATGGCAACATGACCAAAGATATAGTCGATAAATCAATTGGCTCTTACAAAGAGCCAGATTATGAGAAAATAATTCAACTTCATCTTGACTTGGTCATAATTGGCAGAAATGCCGGGGCGAATGCCGAAGAGAAGCTTACACCCGCAGGCATACCAGTGGTATGGCTCAATTTCAACGATCCGACGACCTTCGACAAGGAGTTTAAAATTTTGGCGTCTTTGACCAAGACCGATGAAAAAGCAAACAACTTCCTCTCCTGGAAGCAAGAGAAATTGGATGCAATAACCAGCAAAACTTCAAAGATCGAAAACAGAATACGTGTTTATCCAAACTGGTGTGATTACCCCTTGTTATCTGCATCGAACGGTTCTGGGATTCAGGAAGAAATAAAGATGGCAGGCGGCATGAACATCGCTAGTGGATTAGCTAAAACA
>JAJRAX010000213.1 GCA_028679775.1 Methanothrix sp.
GACGTTTCATCTACGCCTACTGCTTTTACCTGAGAATGATCTTCCTTAGATCTGGATTCCGGAATATAGTGTGATAGAACCCGCCAAATCCTTGTGTCATGTTCACCTACTATCTCGGCTACAGCTTTTATTGGCATATTCTGGGCAAAAAGCAGTATCAATGAATCCATTAGCAGTGTAAAACCGGCACTTCTTCTGGCCCATGGAACATCAATCAACCTGACAGCCCCGCATTTCTGACATTCTGTACGCGGCACTCTGGCGTGAATATATGTTTTGAACTGAAAAAAATTGAGATGCCGCCATACTCTATTTTTTGTATCATGAATGCAATTGTTCGGCGTTTTGCATATTGCGCATTCAAATCGACTGCCTGCGGTAAAATCGATATGAATGTCCAGCCGCCTTTCTGTATTGCTAAATTCTATTGATTTGATATACCAAGGATCTTGAAGATTCAATGCATGTTTGAATAGGTCTTCCTGAGATAGAGTCACGGATAAGAATTCAAGAAATGATATTATTAAACTTTACCCCTAGCCCACTCAGAACAGCGAGGAACCTTTCCTATATTTCCCAGAACATCACCTATGCCACGATAATCTCGCATCTCCTCTGAGATCTCACGGGCTTTTTCAAAGTAGTTAAAAGCCTTTTCGAAATCTTTAAGGGAGGCGTAGGCATTTCCTAGGTTGCCAAGTGCGTCCCTTTCGCCTCGTAAATTCCCTTCCGTCCGGACTATTTTCAGGTGCTGCTTATCCATCAACGAAGGCATATCTGGCCCGTTTGTTGCTGAAGAATGGCTTCAGTGGCGCAGGGGGTCTCAAGGCAAACCCTTTCGTTTTCTCGACTTCAATAACGGCGAGGGGATGGTCGTCACCGGAGACCAGCCTGACGAAAGAGAGATGCGAATTCACGAGAAACTAACCTCACCCGATGTGCTGGCAGTCAGCACACTGGGCCAACTGGCCAAGCATCCCAGGATCAGCGCACTAGCGCAGATTCATCACCGGATGGTATCTCCCCACCCAGAAGGATGGGGACTCCTTGGGCAACGAGTCGAAAAGCCCATGAGGTAAATTCTGAATGCATATCGAGTTCCTTGTGGAAGAGCCTTCTGCCGAGGCTGCCTTGAGAAGTCTGGTTCCGAAGATTTGCGGGAGCGGGATCTCATTTGATATTCACTCCTACCGCAGCAAGACTGACCTGCTCGGCAAACTACCCCGGCGGCTGAAAAGCTACAGGAATTTCATGCCGCCTGACTGGCGAATTGTAGTGCTGGTAGATGAAGATCGAATGGATTGTCTCTCCCTGAAAAATGAGCTTGAAATGGCAGCACAAGATGCCGTCATCATCTCCCGCATCCACCCTCCGGAAATCTCTTCTCGAAGACCTCCCCACTTGGCCCGGCCTCGGCGAATATCTGGGCCTGGAAGTGTTGCACTTCCGTGTCCTCATCCAGCCATGCGTCCGCCGGCAGTCCGGCCTTGACGCAGGTCTGGGCGAGAAACTCCATCGAATTAAATCCCCACTCAGGCGCTACCTGAGGCAGGAGCAGCCCGGTATAGGGACCACGCGTCACAATCAGCCCGTCTCTTCCGATCTGAACAAGCTCGGGCAGCTTCTTCTTGGGCTCAGTGTAGGGCTCGGGCTGGGTTAAGATGGTCACCTCCACCTCGATTCTCCTTAGCTCCTCATTTCGAACACGTGGAAAACGCGGGTCCCGAGAGCAGGCATTGATGGCTGAGTCCACAATGGCTTTTCCAAGAGGCAGAATGGGCATGGGATAGCCGATGCATCCTCGCAGGTCTCCATCCTCATGCAGCGTCACAAAGACACCACGCATCTCCTTAAAGACAGGAGGAAGGTTCTCCAGCTCGATGACTTTTTTCATTCCAATATAGTTGGCCAAGGCCTCTTTTGCCAGATGAACTGCAGTCCTTCCCTCAACGCATGTCAGCATAAAACCAATAACGCACCGGATAATATTAAAAAGTTATCCGGCAATGTCACGGTCACAGGACTTGTACCATTCATTTATATACAACTTTTCGAGAAAATGATATTTTATGAGAATAATTCTAAATGCAGATATCTGGTGAGATGATGAGAGATTTAGCAAAAGTTTTAGTTGTTGTCGGCCTGTCTGTGCTTTTTACGGCGATCATTGCCCTGTCAACCAGCACCAACCAGGAGAAGTCCGATGTGATAACACTGCCACAGCCCCATACCGACGGGGGAATGAGCGTTGAGAAAGCACTCCGGGAGCGCCGATCTGTCCGAAGCTTCACAAACGATCCTGTGACGCTCGAAGAGGTCTCGCAGCTCTGCTGGGCGGCTCAGGGTGTGACGGACGAAAAGGGACATCGCACCTCTCCTTCGGCCATGGCATCATACCCACTCGAGGTATACGTTCTGGCGGCAAATGTCACAGGCCTGCCCGCCGGCGTCTACCATTATTCACCGCAGGGCCATAACCTGACGATGGTATCAGAGGGCAACCGCATCCCCGATCTATTTAATTCCAGCACAGGTGGCAAAGAGGACTGGAGAAAGAACGCTCCTGCGGTCTTCATCGTCACAGGAGTCTTCGAACGCATAAACAAGATCCCTGGTGAGGACCTGAGCCGGTTCGTCCACGTCGAGGCGGGAACCGCATCCGAAAACCTGCTCCTCGAGGTAGTCTCGCTCGGCCTTGGCGCTACTTACACAGCAGGCTTCGATGCGAATATGACCAGAGAGTTCCTGGCTCTCGCCTCAGGTGAGACGCCCATCGCAGTTCTGCCAGTGGGACATAAGGCGGAAGCTGCTTGAGACAGTTTTTAAAAAAATAGCGGTCGCCCTTTGCGACCGATCCATATTTTTGCTGTGTTCCGGTTTAGCTGCTTCCTCTCGAAGGCAGTATCACTGTTGCATTTGCAGCCTGGCAGAGTGTTCCCTCGATGTCCTCAGTCCAAACCACTAGATCGACCTTGTGATCGTCACCATCCACATACTTGCGCGTCACATAGCCCTTGGCGATGAGCACATCGCTCACTTTTCCGTGCCCAGTAATGCTCTTGCCCTGCAGAGATGGAACGACCGCAATGATCTGGTCTGCCAGGTCACCATTTCTCCAGCTGAACTTCGCCAGCCAGCCGTCGTCGCCTATCCAGTTTGTGACCAGGCGAGCCATGAGACTTCTGCCGAAGGCCATGAAGTGAATGGGCATGCTGCCGCCCATGCCAGCCTCAGAGAAGTGCCCTTCAATCATTAGATGATAGACTCCATACTCATCTTTGGTGAGACCATTCAACTGATCTATGTTCTTGAGCTGCTCACGCATGGGAGGACTGCTGATGACACCAAGTCCGTTGAACTGAATCATATCCAGTGTTGTGGTCGGACCGACAATAGTCCAGGCTGGCTCGTCTCCAACGTCAACATCCTCCCAGTAGAGAGTGTTGTTGCCGCGCACGACCTCAGCGTCCTCAATCTTGTGGATGTAGGCCCAGTCCTCATCAGTATAATTGTGCCTGCGGCTAATGGGATTCTTGCCAGATGCTTTGTAAGATGTACCGTTGGCCGGGGTGTCGTTCAGCTTGCCTGCGCCCGATGCCAGCTCTGGAGCGCTTTGATCGCTAGCCGGCATCGGCCCGTTGCCGCCTGGAGCACTTCTGACAGTGCCATTGGAGGAAACCCGCGAGTAGCTGTTTCTTCCGTAAGTGGTCTGGGTTAGAACCTTTTCGCCGAGCTGGTTGTACAGGGTGCCAGAGCCGGTCACAGAGAACGTTCTGGTGGTGCTTCCCTCGGCAGGTGTTATGTCAGTTACATTGCTCCTTTCTGCATAGGTCTTGAAGACGTCGCAGATCGGAAGAGCA
>JAJRAX010000214.1 GCA_028679775.1 Methanothrix sp.
ATGAGTTTGCTTCCTTCAGCGAGCTGTATGGCATCGTTGAGGCTGCCTGGCAGAGATGTGATTCCTGCCTTCTTCCGCTCATCATCGCTCATGTGGTAGATATCCTGCTCCTGTGGTGCTGGCAGATCATATTTGTTGGCGATGCCAGCAAGACCTGCAGCCAACATGACTGAGAAGGCCAGGTACGGGTTAGCTGCTGGATCGGGGCTCCTGAACTCGACCCTGGTGGCGGCCTCCTTTCCGGGCTTGTACATGGGCACTCTGACGAGAGCAGATCTGTTCCTTCTGGCCCAGCAGATGTAGACAGGTGCCTCGTAGCCGGGGACCAGGCGCTTGTAGGAGTTGACCCACTGATTGGTGACGGCTGTGATCTCGGGTGCGTGCTTGAGCAGGCCGGCAATGTAGTACTTGCCCTCCTCAGAGAGGTGGTAGGCGTCGCCTGCGTCAAACATGACGTTTCTCTTGCCCTGGAAGAGGGACTGGTGAACGTGCATGCCGCTGCCGTTCTGGCCGAAGATGGGCTTGGGCATGAAGCTGGCATGGTAGCCATACCTGCGGGCGACCTCTTTGACTGTGATCTTGTAGGTCATGACCGTGTCGGCCATGGAGAGGGCGTCCTTGTAGCGCAGATCTATCTCGTGCTGGGATGGCGCGACCTCATGGTGGCTGTACTCGACGTCGATTCCCATGGAGTCCAGGGCCAGAATAGTGTCACGGCGCAAGTCGGAAGCGTTGTCTGCGGTGGTCAGGTCGAAGTATCCGCCTGTGTCCAGCGTTTCGGTGCTGTGCTCGCCCTTAAAGTAGAAGAACTCAAGCTCTGGTCCTACCAGGAAGCTGTAGCCCTTATCCTTGATCCGGGACAGGTTTCTCTTCAGGACATATCTGGGGTCACCCTCGTAGGGGGTGCCGTTGGGGTTCTGGATGTCGCAGAACATGCGGGCCACGGCGTTCTCGTGCTGCCTCCAGGGGATGAGCTGGAATGTGGTTGGGTCCGGCTTGGCGACCATGTCGGATTCATGGATTCTGGCAAAGCCCTCGATAGAGGAGCCGTCAAAGCCCATGCCCTCAGAGAATGCACCTTCAAGTTCGTTGGGGTTGATTGCAAAGCTCTTGGGTACGCCCAGAATATCTGTAAACCAAATTCGGACAAATCTTACATTATATTTGTCAATTGCTTCAAAGACTTCGTCTTTTGTCTTAAGATCAAGGGCCATTTTACTTAGCCTCCTGAGACTAAAAAGCCATGTTGATAATTTATAGGTATTTGAGATCATGTCTTAAAATTTCATAACTTTTATGATTGCAGAATGTCTAATCGAAGTCGATATAATTCCAGTTTCCAAGAATTATATGATTATGAATTAATCATAGTGATAATCTACATGCAAGAATCCGGTAGGGTTTACATACTCATATTTCTTGTGGTGGGGACAAAAAGGAAGCACGAGAGTAGGGGTAAAGATCATCGCAGACAGAAAAAGTTAACATCAAGACCTGATAACTCAAATCTCGATTATGGACATCTTCGACGTAGCCGTCATCGGTTCCGGGCCGGCTGGCAGCATGGCAGCCAAGTATGCTGCCAAAGCCGGTGCCAGCACAATTCTCCTGGAGGAGCATCCAGCAGTGGGCTGGCCGGTGCAATGCGCCGGGCTCCTGGGCAGAAAGGCTCTCGCCGAGTCCGAGCTCTCTGCAGGCACCTTCATTAGGAGAGGCATGTTTGGAGCCAGCGTTTTTTCGCCGGGTGGGGCACGCCTGGACTTCAAGGCAAAAGAGCGCCGGGCCTGGGTAGTGGACAGGAGGCTCTTTGACCGGGCGCTTGTGAACCATGCAATGCAAGAGGGAGCAAGCCTTCGTCTCTGCTCAAGAGTGAGAGGGCTTAAGAGAGACGGCGAAAGAAGAATCCTGGTACTCTCTGATGATAGCAAGATCTCAGCCAGGGTCGTCATATCAGCCGAGGGTGTCTCTGCCATTCTGGCCCGCCGGGCTGGCATCGCGCCACCGCAGACCATTCTCTCAGGTGCCCAGGTGGAGGCAGCCTTTGCAGTAGAGGATCCCGACAAGGTCGAGGTGCACCTGGGCCAGGCCTCCGGACTCTTCGCCTGGGTGATTCCTTTGAGCAAGAGCGCTGCCAGGATCGGGCTATGCGCCAGCGATCGCGGCTGCGACAGGCTGCGGGCGTTTTTGAAATCAGACATAATTGCCAAAAGGCTTCTGGGCTCGCCTGTAGCGCTAAATGTTGGAGGCCTGCCACTTGGCCCGCCTGCGGCCACTGCGGTCCACGGGCTTTTGGCTGTGGGCGACGCAGCCGGCCAGGTCAAGCCTACATCCGGCGGAGGCGTCTATCCCGGACTGGTGGCCGCGAAGATTGCCGGAGGCGTGGCTGCTGCCGCAGCAATGGAGGGCGACAGCTCAGCTCAGCGTTTGTCCGAGTACGACCGACTCTGGAGGGCAACTCTTGGCCGGGAGCTGGAGATCGGCATGAGAGTCAACCGAATGATGGCGAAGATGAAGCCATCCGAAATCGACGAGCTGGTGGGCTACATGGCAGCGAAACCTAGGCTCATAAAAGCAATCGAGGAGCACGGCGACATCGACCGGCCTAGCAGACTCATGGTCCGAATGCTCCGGCACCTGGACTGGGACGCCATCCGGCTGGCAAGGCTGCTGGGGTATGCTCTCGCATGAAAAAATAATAATTTTAGATCGCTTCCACCCGACTGTTCCCAATCTCGTCCTCGACCACCAGGACGGTGTTGTCGAACTGTCCCTGCACATCGCTTATGTGGCTGATGGCAATGATCTGGGGAAAGCGATCTTCGAGGCTTCGCAGCATCTGAATCATCTTCTCTCTATGCTCCTGGTCTTGGCTGCCGAAGACCTCGTCCAGGATCAGGAAGGAGTAGCTCTCACCATCCGGGCCGAAGCGCATCAAGTACTCGCTGATGGCCACCCGCACTGAGACTGCGATCATGTCTATCTCTCCGCCTGAGTAGCGAGATATGGGGTAATAAGCTCCTGCATCCTCGACCTGGATGTTGAAGTCATCATCGATCTTGAGCAGGCTGTATTTGCCGGATACCTCCTCCAGGATCTCTCCGGCTGTCCGGGCGATATCATTCTTGACCCGGATCAGCACCTGGTCCATGAAGCTGTTGACGAGAGCGCGCGTAACATCCACCACCTCCAGGCTGCGGGAGAGCTGATCGCAGCTCCTCTCAAGCTCGGCCTTTCGCTCTGCTTCCTGAATCAGTCGCTCTTTCTTTGCCAGTAGCACTCCCATCTGCACCTGCAGCTCGGAGACTGACTTTCTCGCCCTTTCAAGCTCCTCTTTTGCGCTGGCCAAAGCGACTTTTGCCCTTTCGTGCTCCTCCTTTCTGTATGCCAGGGCATCAACCTTCTGCTTGATCTCTTTCAGATCAGAATCAAACCTCTCAGAAGACGCCCTGGCAGCGGCAAGCCTCTCCCTGGCCTCGCCCTCCCCGGCCAAAATAAGAGATATCCTCCGGCTCTCGCTCTCGGATGACGCCAGACTCTTTTTCTCCTTGAAAAGCGACTCGTACTCCCTGGGATCGTAGCCCAGCGCCCTCTGCGACTCAACTAAAGCCTGAAGCGCCCTCTCAAGACCTGCGATCTCCTGCTCCAGCTTCCGCCGCCTCTCCACGAGATCGGGAATTGTCGCTACCCTCTCTGTGAGGGCAAGAAATCGATCATGTAGTGGCTTCGTCGAGGCCATGCGCTTCTTTGCCAGGAGAAAATCCGATTCGCTGTAGCCCAATGCATCCGCCTGGCCGGCCAGCTCTGTCAGCTTCACTCTCTGTGCCTCAAGTTCCCTCTCACTCTTGGCAATCTCAGCCTCAAGGCCAGGCAGATCATTGAGACGCAAAAGGAGCAGGTTGTATTCCTGGACAAGAGGCTCAAGCG
>JAJRAX010000215.1 GCA_028679775.1 Methanothrix sp.
ATGCTGACCCCGAGCCATATGTCATAACCAAGACCTCGGACAAATCCTCATACCAGCCTGGCGAGGAGATGACATATACCATCACAGTCTGTAATGTCATGGATTATCAGACCCTGGAAGAGGTGGCAGTGAAAGATGTATTCCAGGATGACAAAGTACAGATCGTAGCCAGCTATCCAGAGAGTGTTGATGGGCAATGGTACTTCTCATCCATCGCCCCGAGGGATTGCGTAACGATAACTCTCGTTGCAGTATATCCTGCATCAAACATGACCTTCGATCTCGGAGAGAGCGATGTATCAGGCAGCGGATTTGTCAATGTACACAATGACCTGTCTACTGGAGTTGCTCCATTCCCGGTCAAGAATTGTGTTTATGTGACTGCAAAGATATACGATACCGATAGGCAGGATTACACATCATGGTCTAGAGAGAAGTGCTATGCTGTGACTATCAATGATATTGGCACCGAATTGCAGACAAGAGAACATGGCAGTGGAGACTACGAGTCTGAAGAGATAACCAAATTGACCATGAGGAACAAATCGATTGAATCCAGCAAGACGGTATCTGCGGATTATCATCCAACCAACTTTGAGCTGCCCAGTGGCAATGGAATCAATTACAACTCGAAGTGGACTGAAGAGACTCGCGGCATCAACCATATCACCGGGGCAACCTTGCATGAGGCTTACCGCTATGCTACAGACGTCGATCGAGATACCTATATCAAATTGGATGAAAACGGCTCGGAGATGAAGATCAATTCGAGCTTCGAGGGTCTGGGCACCATCGGCTTCTTCAAGAAAGCCTCGTTTGATGCCGGACCCAAGGTTAAACCTGCGTTCGAGGACGAGCAAAGGTACAGCGGAAGATTCCAGCTCAACCAGTCATTCGAGGAGTACGGCTCCAATGCGCAATCAATCATCTCATCATCGGGTGAAGGATTTGCTTCGGCCGATAGAAGAATCAGCGACTCCCAGAGGAGCTATGAATACGGTACAGGCACCTACAAGAGCGAGCAGCTGCTTGACACCTTCACCAACTATATCGCCAAAGATATTGAAGTGACCAATAAGCCAAGCAGCTTCAATTATACCCCTGGCCTGAAAGCCAACCAGGATATCAAGTGGAGTGAAGGCATGTGGTCAAAGACCGGCAAGCTTGCCGGTGGCGATATACTGGCTGCTAATTCCTCCTGCGCTCCTGTCAAGAAACAGAACCAAGAGTCATGCGCATTGAATGGCACTAATACTCCGCCTGCAACCTATATCAGCGAGGAATATTCGTCCCTGCAGTACCTCAAGAAGGAGAGCGTTGCTCTTGGCTTAAATGAGATGAAGACCAATGCCACCTTCAGTGGAATGGCAGACTACAAGGCCAAGACATCCGGCGTGAACAACAAAGACAAGGTGGATTCCGAGGAGCGCTATGTCGGCGATTTCGACATAACCCGACATGTTCTGGCCACTGGAGTCTCCAGGTATAGCGTCCCGCATCTGACCGTCTCGAAGGTTGGTCAGTTGAAGAACGAATGGGTCAACAGAGTCAATGGCACCGTGGCTGATTACCTCATTACCATAACCAATGATGGATCCAGATCTGTGGCTCCATTATATGTGACGGATAGGTTCCCAGCCGGAACGGAATATGTCAGTTCCTCGTATAAGCCGACATCCATCTCGGCAACGACTGCAAACTGGACCATCCTCCATCTTGGAATTGGCAGCAGCTTGACCATATCCCTCAAGCTGAATGTGACAGATGAGGCAGCAGGTAGCCTAGTCAACTGCGTATCCGTCAGTGGAATCGCCAGCGATAATATCGTAACCGCCAGCAATTGCACGATGATAGCATCTGACATGATGCCATGTTGCCTGTCCAGCAAGATTGTGCTCGATAAGACCGGAGAGGCCAACTCCCTCGATCCGACTCTGGTAAATTACACGATCTTCGTGAAAAACACGGGGGACAGAACTATGGCGGTCCAGCTTGACGATGAGCTTCCCGCAGGCATGGTGCTCCTGAAGGCAACGCAGCAGCCTGACCGCTATGATTCGGCATATATTAGCTGGGTGCTGCCCGATCTGAAGCCGAATGAAGTGGCGAATATCACGTACTCGGCACGCGCTCCAAGCAACGGCGCCTATACCAATAAGGTGCATATGGAGGCCAGCGCAATAGATGGATCAGGAGAAGAGACGGCAGATGCGTCAGCTACAGTAGATGTGAGGGGGACGGGAGTTGCACCGACAACCCTCAGATACGATGGATGGCAGACTCCTGATTGGGACCTCAATACCTCCGATCAGGGCCTCACCCTCTAAAGTGCAGGCATGCCTGGGCCGTTGCTCAGGCATTTTCAATTTTTATAAAAAATTAATTAATGTGGCATTGCGCTTAGTGGGGACGTCAACTGTTTAATGGTCTCCAAGCTTTCTAAGATGCCTTTTTCGGTTTTCTGCTCAAGAGCTGCAGATATATCTTTCTTCATAATCAAATTCAGGATATTCCTTAGATCTATGCATCCTCTACCGAGAGGAAGGTGCTCGTCTCCATTTCCTGAATTGTCATGTAGGTGGATGTGGGCCAAGGCAGGATGATTCAAGAACTCCTGGAGGGTTCCGCAGGTGTTGGCGTGTCCAATGTCCAGCACGAGGCCTAAGTCGTGCAGATCCAGGTCTGGCTTGTTGAAGAACAGCCAGTCGCTCTTGGGCATATTCTCTACTGCCAGGCGCATGCCCAGCTCTTCCTGCAAAGGCGCTATCTCTGATAGTGATTGGTCGAGACAGAGCATCGCATCCCGCCAGCAGAAGCTCCAGGGGGTGTAGCCAGGATGGATAATGTAGAGCTCGGCTCCAGCGGCAGCACTGGCGGCAATGGCTCGCCTGTGCAGGTTCACCGAAGCCTCCCGAAATTCGGGGTAGATGCTGGCAATGTTGATGTCTGCTATCAGCCCGTGTACAGTGTACTTCAATGGAAATGATGATGTTATGTCCAGGTTCTCAGGTCGAAAGAGGCTGTGTCTGCCCTCACAGAGGATCTCGGCTCGAGAGGAGAGTCTGGATATTCTCTCTAAAGCCTGGTCCAGTGGCAGGCTCAGATAAGCCCAGGTAGATATGGCAAGCTTCATATCAATCGATCTGAGAAGATGAATAGCTTGTATATTAGGCCTATTATTCCGTTCCAGCACTCCGGATGAGTTCTGCAGCATCCTGCATTGATTCTTCAGCTCTAAGATCCGCAAGCTTCTGCGTCGATTCCTGGAACAGTTCGAGGGCGTTGAAGAATCTGTCCAGAACATCTCCACTGCAGGTTGGAACCAAGAATATGTGGGTATGAGGTATTCTTCTGCCGCGGGCGTACATGCAGACGAAGTCCGGGTGAAGGGAATGCATCATCTTCCGGGCCACGATGCCAGCTACCATAAAGAGGCTGGCGTTCTCTTCATCGGTGAGTTCATGCCACCAGGGAACATGCCTCTTGGGAATTACAAGGCAATGCCCTTTGCTCAGTGGATTGATGTCCAGGATACAGATCGTCAGATTGTCTTCGTGGATCTTGTGGGCTTCTCT
The DNA here is from genome assembly GCA_028679775.1 of Methanothrix sp. Taxonomy (GTDB): domain Archaea; phylum Halobacteriota; class Methanosarcinia; order Methanotrichales; family Methanotrichaceae; genus Methanothrix. The sequence goes on from JAJRAX010000215.1 coordinate 3,576, forward strand.
TCTCCCTGCCACAATATCGCAAAATATGCAGGGATCCTCGTATTCTTCTGGCATAGTTATGATAGGGTAGCCCGGATAGAAAATTCTGGCGATTACAACGTAGGGGTGTAGGGGTAGAGAAAGCCCCGGTGTTTACGCCGGGGATGAATCGTACCCCTCACCTTTACGCCAAAAATCTATATATCATAATAGCGTAAATATGTATGTGTTAAAGTCTTTCAACATCGTACAAGGCTGAAAGTGCCGGTTCGATGGTGGTTCTAGTAGACCCAAGAAATACGTCTAAGATGTGCTCTCGCTGTGGTCTTCTTGTTGAAAAAGCCCTATCCAATCAAGTCCATAA
>JAJRAX010000327.1 GCA_028679775.1 Methanothrix sp.
TAGCACAAATGATAGTGAAAATCTACTTTGAGCCGCAAATAGAGCCCCATTTTCACCGGGATTCCTATGGATATCGACCGGGGAAATCGGCGTTAGAGGCGATAGCGATGACCCGGCAAAGGTGCTGGCAATACGACTGGGTTTTAGAATTCGACATCAAAGGGTTGTTCGATAACATTGACCATGAACTACTGCTGAAAGCTGTCCGGCAACATACAGACAATCCATGGATAATCCTCTATATCCGGAGGTGGCTTAAAGCGCCATTTGTAATGCCTGATGGGACAATACAGGCAAGAATAAAAGGTACACCTCAAGGTGGAGTCATAAGCCCGGTACTAGCCAATCTTTTTCTGCATTATGCCTTTGATAAATGGATGGACAGGGAGCATCCGGATAAACCGTTTGCCCGCTACGCAGATGATGCTGTGATACATTGCGAAAGCAAGGAAGATGCTGAGGGGCTGCGAGAAAGCTTGGCCGGGCGGTTAGCGGAATGCAAGTTGGAGTTACATCCTGACAAGACCCGCATAGTGTATTGCAAAGACGATCACCGGAAGGGAAAATATCCTGAAAACAAATTTGATTTTCTGGGATTCACCTTTAGACCACGAGAGGCCAGAAACAAATACGGGACACTTTTTACAAGTTATATTCCGGCGGTCAGCAACCAGGCGAAAAAGGCCATACAGCAAACCATACGAGATTGGCAGATACACCTCATGTCCGACAAGACTCTGAGGGAGATATCCCGGATTTACAATCCTAAAATCAGAGGATGGGCGAACTATTACGGTAGCTTTTACAAATCAGGGATGTACTCGATATACTGGCAAATCAATCGCACGTTGATACGCTGGGCGATGCGCAAATTCAAGAAACTGAGAGAGAATAAGCAACGGGCTTGTACCTGGATAGGACGAATGGCTAAACAGGAACCCCAGCTATTTGCGCATTGGCAGATGGGGATTCATCCGGACGATGGGTGATGGGAGCCGGATGAGCTGAGAGGTTCACGTCCGGTTGTGCGTCCAGCAAAGGCTGGCGTGTACAGCGGGAGGCAGTCCCGCCAGGGTAAGAGTCAAAGCCCTGTAGCTTGGATGGCAA
>JAJRAX010000367.1 GCA_028679775.1 Methanothrix sp.
ACCTCTCGACCAGGTCACCACCGGCTCGCTCGAAGCGCTCCGGCTGTACTCGGAAGCGTCGCACCTGAGCGACCAGGGCGACCACGGCAAGGCCATTCCGCTACTGGAGAAGGCGATCGCCATCGACAGCGGCTTCGCAATGGCCTGGCGGAAGCTGGCAGTGGCGCTCGGCAACGCACAGGCCAGCCCGGCCCGTGTCGCGGCCGCGGCGACCCGAGCGTACCAGCACCGGGACCGACTGCCAGCGTCTGAGCGGGAATACACCACCGCATACTACTTCGGGTTGGTCGACTACCAGCCGGACCACGAGGAGGCGGCCTACCGGCGGATTCTCGCGTCCGATCCCGAGAGTTACATCGCGGTCAACAACCTAGCGCTGCGACTCGACCAGGAGGGACGGTTCGCCGAGGCCGAATCGCTCGTGACCCCGGCTTTGAAAGGGAATCCGGCTCCCGGCAACCTCTACTTTCAGATTCTCAATGTGTACCTCGGCCAGGGCCGTTGGGAGGATGCCCGGCGGGTACTCGATCAAATGCGCCAGAGCGCACCGACTTCGCCCATCTACCTGCTGGCACGGGCAAGCTCGCTGGAAATCATGGGGATCCACGATAGCGCCCAGCGGGCCTGGCTGGATCTCGGGCTGGAGCTTCGCGATCCAAGCTACCAGACCACGATGCATGCCGGCCTCGTCCGAGTGGCCCAGACCCAGGGCAAGCTGGCCGAGGCGGAGCGGCAGAGACGGCTTCTCGTTCAGGTGAGCGAACAGCGGGGCCTTCCGGGCATGGCCCTCCGTACCCAGGCGGCGCTCGCTCGCGAATACGCTCTGTTCCGGGGCGATTCAAGCGGCGCGCTCCGGATTCTCGAGGCGGCATTGCAGCAGTACCCGCTCTCCGCCATGCCCGCGTTGGACCGTCCTTACCCGGAGCTCGCCACGGCTTATGCGGTAGCAGGACAGACCGCACCAGCCCGACGCCTGCTCACGGAATACCAGTCGAATGTTCCGGAGGGCGGCCGACGCGGCAACCCCGAGTCATACCGCGCCCAAGGATGGTTGGCGCTGGCGGAAGGACGCCCTCAGGAGGCGGTTCAGGCGTTCCACGCCATCCAGCAGAAGACCGGCTGTCCGGGGTGCGGCGGCTGGGAACTGGGCGTGGCCTTCGAGCGCGCCAACCAGCCGGATTCGGCGATCGCGGCGTATCAGGTCGCGGCCGCCCCGGAAGCAACGGTGTGGAAAGCGTCAGAGGCC
>JAJRAX010000216.1 GCA_028679775.1 Methanothrix sp.
AGGGTCATAGCCCGGGCGGAGGATGCTCATATCGCAGGCGAGATGGTTCGAAAGCTGCAACTGGGCGAGCACGGCATGACCGGGTTTCTGCCTGCCAGGCGTTAGCTTTAGCTGTCCTTGATTACTAGCGGCTCTCCTGCCGTCTGGCAATTATGGTAAATGAGGCCCTGGTCTTTTGTTTGCAGTTGTATTGCCTTCCGCAAGATACTCTTCCAAGCCTTCTGTTTTTATGGTCATGAAGAAGTAGGCCAGGCAGTAGCTCTCAAATGCACTCTCATCTTGCGGTGGTCTGATGCCTGTGATGCGACAGATTTGATCCGCCTCCTCGATTCTGCCAAGCATTCTCCGCAGCCAGACGAAGAGAGATATCCTCAAGGCGGAAAGCCTCTCAGGTTGCTCTGCGAGCTTTTCCATATCCTTTTGCACCCTGGGATCGCGTCTCTTCTCCTGAATCATCTTGGCGAATCGGTGTGTTCCCTGACAATCGGAGTAGAAGCATATCGCGTCGTCTGCTAGTGGATCTGAATTGAGCATGGGAAACGTCCGGCATATGCGAGGCCGACTGCCGTATATCTTGCACTTATTGGCCAAGGCATCAAGAAAGCAGCACATGTTCATGGGGCCAGTGCTCTTGAGGATCCTGCATCCTGGGTTTCTTTCCGGGTCAGGTTGTGTGAACCTCTCCCTCGCCTCGGATCGACTGATGCCCAATGCTCTGGCGATCTCCTGTATGTCTCCCTCATCCACCAGTGCATAGCCCTCGCCCCGGCAGCACTCACTGCAGTCCAAGCATCTGAAGAGGACCTGGGCAGCGATCTGGGGGAACAGACTATCTGGAACCTCCTCTGTGAACCACTGAAAGAATGCTTCTCTCTCTTCCATCTCTTGATCTTTATTTATCTTCATGATCCCGCCATTGTACGGTATATGTTCCATGCGCCAACTGCCACAAAGTTTACTGACACCGCTCCTAAGATCAGCCCCATGATCCTGGTCATGACCATGATGCCTGTGATTCCTAAAGCCTGATCGATGTACTCCGAGAACTTGAGGATTATGAATGTGGCCAGGAATGTGAAGACTATGGCCAGCAGCACCATTCCCTTCTCGAGAATGTTCTCTGTAGCACCCATCAGCACCACAACCGTAGTTATGGCTCCGGGACCTGTGAGAAGTGGTATGGCCAGTGGAAATATGGAGACATCCTCCCTCTCATTGGCATCTTGCATCTCGGCCTCCGTCACCTTATTTTGTCTGCGAACTCCTCGCAACATGTCGATTGCCACAAGAAATAGAAGTATTCCTCCGGCTACCTGCAGGCTGTCCACGGTGATGCCGAACAATCGCAGTATGGCGTTTCCGCCCAAAGAGAAGAGAAGGGCTATAGCCAAGGCGATAAGAGTGGCGCGCCTGTAGATGTGGCTCTTCTCTTGCGTGTTCAGGGAGGTGGTGAGGGTCACGAATACCAGGGTGGCCTCGATTGGGTTGACTATGATGAATATCGTTGTAAAGGCATACACGAAGTAGAGTGCCAAGCTGTTTATTTCCATCCCAGTTCCCCTTCTCTCTTAATGTCACTACACGTTAAAAAGCTCCCTCTTGGGCTATGAATAATCCCGTCGGCAAATATCGGGCAAGTCCTGGCACTTTATATAGCCGTGAGGATCAGTTGGTCTTTATGATGGGCATGCCAAAAAAGACACTCCGGATTCTCTGTATATTGCTTGCGTTCATGCTTATGGCCTGTTGCGCGAACTCCGTCGTCTACGTCAAGCAGGGCGAGCAAATCCAGTCGGCAATAAACGCCGCCTCTCCAGGCGAGACGATTGAGATTGATAGCGGCGTATATCAGGAGTGCCTGGTGGTTGACAGATCTATCATACTTAAAGGCATAAGCTCCGCTGACAGCCTTCCTCGTGTGGAATCTGAGAGTGGTTCGGCTATAACCATCAAGGCAGATGGTGTCATTTTGGAGGGCCTCTGGGCCAAAAGCGCCAGCGGTTGGACTGGTGATGCTGGCATACTGGTGCTGTCAGACGACAATATCATCAGGAATAGCATGGCCAGTGGCTGCGGCAATGCAGGAATTCTAATTCAGGAGGCCAGCAACAATACTGTAGCCGGAAATGTGGTCCAGGGAAACGGCAATGACGGGCTCTTGCTTAAGAACTCCAGCTTAAATCGTCTCAAAAATAATAAGGTCAACGATAACCGTTACGGCTGCAAGCTGACCGGAAGCGAAAATAACAGGATTATTGGCAACGTCTTCCTTAACAACAAATATGAGGCCATCAATCTGCAGGAGAGTCATGCCAACCTCATAGAGGATAACTATGCATCCGGCAACGATGGGGCGCTGCTGGCAGACAATTGCCGGGACAACGTTGTGCGGGGCAACGATTTTACAGGAAACTTGAAGGGAATCTATCTCTCCTACTTAAGCTCCAGTAGTGATGTGCAGTCAAAGGGAAAAGGTGTGGTCATATCCTATAACAGCATGCCATCAACGGATTCTGTTTCCTCGAACAATTCCATTTATCAAAACAACCTTACAAATCAGAAGAACGCCCGCGACGACAGCCTCAACAACTGGGATAACGGCAAGATCGGCAACAACTACAGCGATTTCAATGATCCTGCCGAAGGCTGCAAGGGCAATAAGATCTGCGATTCGGAGCTGTCTATACCAGGTGGTTCCAGTGTGGACCGTTATCCTGCGGCTGCTCCGGTCCACGTCTCCGGTCGATCCACTGGTCCGGGCGGTGCGGCAATGCAGCTTTATGGCAAAAGCTATCTTCCTGGCAAGAGCGTGCTTCTGAACTATACAGCGCCTGTCGGCCAGGAGGTTTGGGTGGAGCTGACGGCATCCGGCACGAATAATCCGCTGGATGATATCTCGCTAGGTCAGAACAATTCAGGTGATGTAAGCTTCATTGCCTCAGAAGACGTGGGGTCTTATCAGTTGATCATGCATGATAAAAACGGCACACAATTGATCAGCCTGCCATTCAATGTGACTGTGCCGAGCATTTCAGCCACTCCTGAGAAGGCATATACCTGCGAAAAGATCACAGTCACCTTCCGCGGTGCATATGGCAGCAAAGGGGACTGGATCGGCATGTACCCGGTTGGGTCTTCTGATGTGGCTTCTCGCCAGACGCTAGGCAGCAATGAAGAGGGATCTGTCGTGTTCACTACCTCAGAGGCCGGAAGCTATCTATTCAAGATGTATTTTGGCGTAGACTCTGCGCCTATGGCCACGAGCAATGCAGTGGAGATCAAGACAACAGACGGCAAAAAGGTGGTGGCAGAGCCATCTCATGTCTCTCCGGGCGGAACGGTTACCGTAACTTTCTGGGGTGCGCCCCTCTCTGGAACCGGTGTGATAGGCATGTACGGCATGACCAGGCCGGACAAGTTCGATTCAGGGAAGAAGCCCATAGGTGCCAGAAGCTGCGGCAGCATGGTCTGGACTCTTCCATCCACTCCCGGACAGTACGATTTCCGCATGTTCCAAGATGAC
>JAJRAX010000217.1 GCA_028679775.1 Methanothrix sp.
AAAAAGAGAATCACCAACCCTACGATGGCATTGATTATGAAGTTCTTGATGGATCTTAATATCAATAATGCCCCAAATATTATGACTATCCCTAATAATAGTAGCCCCGGATCGCTCATGATAGCACATTGGCTCATCGACTATTAAAAGGCTTTTCGACATCACACAATGAGTGGCTCCATCTCGCTCTTCAAACGATGCAGCTCTTTTGTGTCCAATGAGAGTGGATCGATATGAACCAGCATCACCGCACTCTTTAGGGCGATCTCATCTCTTTGGGACTGCACGAAACGGAGCACTGTCTCATAGTTGCTCTGGGTGATGAGGTATCCCATTCCCTCCAGCAATATGAGAGGATAGCTGGCCCGATCCAGGAAATCGGAGATCATGCTGGAGAGCCGGGGGAAGTTGCTTGGGTCCACCGTCCGGTATCCTGGCTCAGTCTTTTGCGTCAGCCATATTACAGTATCATCAGGAACATTGTACCGCTCCCTCAAAATTTCAGGATTATGCCGGCTCAAGCACAGGCCATCCATGCCATGGCTCACCAGATCACTATAAAGCTCAAGGCTATGCTGAGGCTTTTCCTCGGCGACAATGTATGTAGTCCCAGGGATGAGAGAGATCTCGTAAGGGCTTCGCCCATAGCTCTTCATGAGCTCGGCCAGGATGACGTTGAGGTCGAAGGAGGGCTCATGCTCCATGATAATCCTGGATAACCTTCTTATAGCCAAAAAGAAGCTTCTCTTGGTCAACACAAGATCTTTGCCGATATTTAGAGATGCGTCAGTCTGAAAAGCATTCTGCATATCAGGCTCGCAGCCGACAGCAGAATCGTCAGATACCGTTTTCTTGGCAACATCAAAGAACGCGCCAAGAGCTATGCTCTCATTGGCCTTTATAGCCACATCTCGCCTCACTTCGAGGCTCAGTTGAGAGAGCATAGTCTCAGAGAAGAGGCGGAATAGATAGGCTGAGAGGGGACCCAGGTTAAAAAGCAGCTCTTTACACTCATTTACGCGGGAGTGCATACTGGTATGGACATAATCCGGCCTCTCTGCCAGGACGAGATGGGTCTTATGCCCTAACAGTTCCATCTGATAGACAAAGTCCAGGATCTCTCTATGCGGGATTCTTCCCTCGTTCTCAGTGACCAGCTGCTCGATGCTGTCTATCAGGACTATGCTCTTTTTGCTGGACTCAACAAACGACTTGATGGTCATGAAGAGCAATGGCAGATTTCGCGGCGAGATGTAGCGATCGCTTCCTCTCTCCTCAGAGAGCTTGATGATGGGCGTCTCCTTAAATCCCCAGCGTCGCCTCACATCTTCAGGGGCAGAATGGGTGATGCACAGCCCCTCCACACCATGAGTGATCTGATCTGTAAAGACCTCATAAGCGATCTCCGGTACGACATAGATCTTTCCCTGCACCAAGTCGTAGGCAGGTAACGTCTCTATAGCTGCCTCCATCACCGGCTTGACGGACACCTGGTCATCCACAATCATCTTGGTAGCTGAGGAGCCCACTGAGCCAGTCAGCGTCTTCTCAAACTGTACCCAGAGCTGACGGAGCTGTCCGGACTTGATGGCATCCCGGCTGGTTCCCATCCGTTTCAGGCAGTCATCGACCTGCTTTCTGGCTGGCCCATCCCCGATGTAGTGAGCTAGAGTAGCCTCCAGATCGGCAATTGTTCCCTGTCGCGTCGTCTGAGTCTCGCGCTCGACATCAGATCCGTTTTCATGATAGGCGTCCACGAAGCAGTTCGCAGATTTCACATCATCGAGACTTGGCTTGCTGACCAATGAGACCAGGACATAAAGGCCACAGTTGACGAGAAGCGTCCAGAAGACTGAGTTGGTCCAGACATCCAGATCCAGACCCAAAAGATTAGTGGGCATGAGGGCCTTTATGCCGAAGGGACCACTCTCGACGAGATCTCCGAGCCACACATGCCCCCTGGCCACCGTCGGAATGAGTGCCGTGTAACTCCAGAGCAGGAACCCGGATACCAGTCCGGCCATTGCCCCATTGCGGCTGCCCCTCTTCCAGTACAATCCTCCTAGAGCTGAAGGAGCCAGTTGGCTGGCGGCGAGAAATGAGACCACTCCAATATCGGCCAGAGTCTTATAAGCTATTGCGAGAGAGAACAGGTATCCGAGAAATACAACCAGAAGAATGTTAAGCCTTCTAGTATTGAGGATGATCCCGGCCAGATTTCGCTCCTTATTTATATGACTTAAAATATATGGCATCTCCAGATCATTGAGAAGCATAGTGCCCACAGCCACAGATTCCACTAGAATCATAGCTGTCGCAGCGGACGTCCCCCCAATGAACACAAAGAGCGAGAGCCAGTCCTGGCCCATGCTATGTGGAATAGTAATGATGAATGCGTCTTTTAAGCCTGCTGTATTGAGCAGCACTCCACCCCATGCAATAGCTGGAACAAATACGTTGATCAGCAATAGGTAAAGGGGAAAGAGCCACATGGCCTTTTTAAGATGCTTCTCATCGGAGTTCTCCACAACCAGGACGTGAAACTGCCTCGGCAGGAACAAGATGGCAAAGAATGAGACGAGAGTAAGGGAGAACCAGAGAGTTGGCTCTACATCCAAGAGGGTCTCATATGCCAGGTTTTCTGAGGCCAGATCGACCATCTGGCATAGGATGTTTCCATACCCGCCAAAGACCCCGTATGCGACATAGAATCCCACGAAAAGAAACGCCACAATCTTAACCAGCGATTCAAAGGCTACCACGGCAACCAGGCCCTCGTGCCGTTCCATGGGATCGAGATGGCGAGCCCCAAATATGGCTGCAAAGGCACCCAGGAGCGCGGCCACCACAAGCTTGCTCTCAACATCGAATCCGAAGAGCACAATCTCCGAGCCGCTCAACGCTTCCAGTGACGTGGATATGGCAATGAGCTGCAGCGCCACGTAAGGCGTCACCATGATCATGCAGAGAGCTGCCACCACTGCACCAATGGCCCAGCTTCGCCCATATCGAAAGCTGATAAAGTCGCTGATAGAGGTGAGACGATGCTCTTTCGAGACCTGAATCATCTTCCTGATAACGATCCAGCCAACAGTCATGGCCAGGACGGGTCCCAGGTAGATTGGCAGAAACTCGAGCCCAGTAGATGCCGCCCGACCAATTGAGCCGTAGAATGTCCAGGCCGAGACATAGACACAGAGGGAGAGAGCATAAACATAGGGATTGGCGACTATGCTTTTACCACGTAGCTTCTGCCGGTCGGCAAACCTGGCAATGAGAAATAACAGCAGCAGGTAAAGTACCATGACTGCGAGAGCTAGATGAGGTCCAATCACTCAATGCTCCCCCTATCGAAGAGATACAGGGCGAAGATGAAGACAAGCCAGATTGAGGAGATATAGATCAGTATGGCCGGCATGCCCATCCAGGTATAGCCCTCTGCCAGCGTGATCAGTGGCCAGTTGAGCAGCACCCAACCTGAGACGAAGAGAAATATCCAGAATTCTTTCTGGCCTATAAGGTCCCTTAAGGATAGCATCATGGTTTTAGACCCGATTGAACAGTTGGCCTTTGCAGATCTTTGCAGATAGATCTTTGCAGATGTATCTACCAGTTCTCTTATTAGACTTTATCTTTGATTTTTGATATCCAGACGCCTTTTATATCAGGAATTCATTGTCGCATCCGTGAGATGACTTGATCCTCAGAACTCATTATTCAGGCGATATTAACGCGGAAATGGACGGAAAAGAGGTTACCCTAGCCGGGTTTGCCCATGAGACGCGCGACCTTGGTGGCATTGCCTTCCTGGTACTACGAGACAGAAAAGGCCTGGCTCAGGTGACTTTAGTCAAGAAGCTTCTTGGAAAAGAGGTCTTCAAGATGGCACGCACTATCAGCCGGGAGAGCGTGGTATTGGTGCGCGGCAACGTCAAAGCAGAGCCGAAAGCTCCTCGCGGATACGAAATACTCCCAAGCGAGATCCGGGTGATAAATGCCGCCCAGGTGCCGCTGCCCCTCGACCCCACAGAGAAAGTGGAGTGCGAACTGGACACCCGACTTGATGCCAGGTTCATGGATATCAGGAGACCATCGGTTCTGGCCGCCTTCGAGATCGAAAGTTCCGTTTTAAAGAGCTTAAGGGATTACTTCTATCAAAAGGGGGTAACCGAGGTCTTCACGCCCAAGATCGTGGCTGCGGCAACTGAGGGTGGAACGGATCTCTTCCCAATCAGCTACTTCGAGAAAGAGGCGTTTCTCAACCAGAGCCCCCAGCTTTATAAGCAGATGCTCATGGGGGCAGGGATGGACCGGGTCTTTGAGATCGGCCCCATATTCCGGGCGGAAGAGCACGACACACGCCGCCATCTCAATGAGGCCATATCCATCGATCTTGAGGTAAGTTTTGCCGATGATAAGGCTGTCATGGAGCTCCTGGAAGAGGCTGTGGTCGGAGCCTACCGGTATGTATCAGAGAACTGCCGCTACCAGTTGGAGGTTCTCGGTCTGAATCTGGCCGTCCCCAAGCTTCCCTTCAGGAGGATCACCTACACCGAGGCCCTCGATCTCGCATCTGAGAAGGTCGGGGTCAAGATGCAATGGGGGGACGATCTCGACACGGAGACTGAGAGGTTTCTTGGCGAGAGCATTGGTGAGCACTACTTCCTCACCGACTGGCCATCATCAATCAAGCCATACTATACACTGCCTTATGAGGACCGACCGGATGTCTGCAGGGGATTCGACCTCATGCATCCGCGCATGGAGCTGGCCTCCGGGGCACAGAGGGTACATGGCTATGATCAACTCGTAGGGCGCATAAAAGAGAAAGGTTTGGACCCGGACGGCTTCGAGTTCTACCTGAAGGCGTTCCGCTACGGCATGCCGCCTCATGCCGGTTGGGGCTTGGGGCTGTCAAGGCTCGTCATGACTATGCTCAATCTTGAGAATATTCGCGACGCTGTGCTGTTCCCACGAGACAGAAGACGACTGGTACCCTAGATGCACAAGCTGTCTTTTTAGACAAATTTTTCCTATTTTTTATAGAAAAGCAGGCAGAAGACCCGCTCCCTTCAGGGGGCGGGATGAATGCCGTACCTAATGCTATCGAACTTGAATCGAAATAGATATCTAGTTATGGGTCCATAA